>JAGHCA010000088.1 GCA_021160725.1 Dehalococcoidia bacterium
GTGGCGACGTGGTAACCATCGTTACCCCGGTGGATATTGCCGCAACCACGACAGTCACGGTGGTCTTCGAATTGGATGCTGACATCGTTAACCCGACCGTGGGAGGCAAGTACACTCTGTTTGTGAACACCAGCCGTGCGGGTGACATGACCCCTGTGGAGTCCGCAGAGTACACCATCATCCCCGCCATATCCACCTATAAGTTCGTGCTGGACTTTGGCGTCGCCCCATCGGCCTCGCCGTGGAGCGATGGAGAGATGTCCTACCAGAATATCGCCGAGGACTGCATTCCCCCGCTTCGGAAGGGCGAGGAGACCGCCTTTAATTGCACTTTGAAGACCGACGTTCAGGGGGCAGCCGGGTATGACAATGTCCGGATCAAGTTTACGCTGGACTCCGCGCCGGAGGATGCTACACTCGTGCTCAAACTTTATGACGATGACGGCACTACATGGTTCACCTTTACACTGGAAGAGGGCGACTCAGACTACTGGGGTCCACCGGCAGGCTTCCAGCTGACCGCGGACTACGACGAAACCACTTCTGCAACAGTGAAGTGCGACAAGCCGGGCGACTATACCGTCACCTGGGCCGTGGTTGACCTCAATAACAGCGAGGCGGTAGTGCCTTCTGCCAGGACGGTAACCACCACGGTCTATGAGGACTTCGAGGCCTACGATATAGTCCTTGATGAGGGCTGGAACCTCATGTCCCTGCCCTTAATCCCCCTTGACCCAGCTATCGAGACAGTGCTGGATGGCATCATGGACGACGTCATCAGCGTGTGGCACTATGATAATACTGCGGGATGGCTAACCTACGTACCTGGTGGACCAAGCGACCTTGCCACGATGGAAGACGGCAAGGCCTACTGGATTAACGCCGCAAAGGCTGCCCATCTCTGGGTATTCGGCACGGAGCTGGCAGTTCCTCCGGCACTGCCAGCGGCTTACGACGTGGTGGTCGGCTGGAACATGGTCGGCTTCAAGTCCATTACTAATACTAAGGCTGAAACCTACCTGGACGGCAACGAATGGGTCAGGATATACACGTATGACGGCGGATGGGCTATAGTTCAGGACGCCGACATGATGGTGCCGGGCCTGGGTTACTGGGTTGCATTCACAGCAGCAGGAACGATTTATCCGTGAGCCCGGAGGTGTTTAAATGATGAAATGGCAGAGAAGCGGATATAGATTTAAAAGACGAAGTGCCGGCAAGCTAGCGGGAGCGGGAGCCCTCGGGCTCCTGCTAACCCTGTGCCTGCTCATCGCTGGCGGCGTCACACCCGCCTATGCCATCGAGCCACCACCGGAACAGCCGCACAATTTCTACGGCACGGTAACCTTCGTGGGTGACCCGGTAGCGGAAGGGACACTGGTCGAAGCCTTCGTGAACGGCGTCAAAAAGGCTGAAACCGTCGTGGACGCCGACGGAAGGTACGGCTACGACCCGCTGTTCAAGGTGCCGGGCACCGCTGGCGCCACGGTGACGTTCAAGGTTGGCACCGTCCTGGCAAACGAAAGTGCGACCTGGGAGTCGGGCAAAATTGAAATCCTGGACCTGACAATCAGTGAATCACCGGTTCCTCCAGAGGTTCAATACGACCTGACCATCTCCAGCACGGCTGGAGGCTCCGTAACCACCCCTGGCGAGGGGACGTTCACCTACGACGAGGGAACGGTGGTCAACCTGGTGGCCAGTCCGGCTGAGGGCTACGAGTTCGATAGCTGGAGTGGGGATGTGGGCACCATTGCCGATGACGAGGATGCCACCACCACAATTACCATGAACGGCGACTATTCCATAACCGCCAACTTTGAGGAGGAAGAGGAGCCGCCGGCGGCGGGTCCTTGTTTCATAGCCACCGCAGCCTACGGAAGTCCGATGGCAGAGGAAATAAACGTCCTCAGAGAGTTCAGGGACACGGTTCTGCTGTCCAATAAAGTAGGCGCTGCGTTCGTATCTTTCTATTATGACACCAGTCCTCCCATAGCCGATTTTATCTCGCGACACGAGGTTCTAAGGACAGCGGTGAGGGTGGGCTTTGTTAACCCGATTGTGGTTATACTAAATTGGAGTCACAACTTATGGTCGTAGCAAAGTGGGCTAAGAAGCCCAGAAAGGAGGTTTAGGTGAAAAAGTTAATCAGTATAGGGGTTGCTCTTGCACTGCTGGTTATGGTGGTGGTACCAGTGAGCGTAGCAGCCCAGGACATAGAAAATCCCGGGACTTACTCCAAGACCCCGTTTGGAATCCTGGGCAGTGGTGTACAACTGGTAGGGGATATCGTAAATGCGATACCCTTAATAGCAGATATGATACCATTTGATATAGCCGCCGTCACGGGACCTGTTGGCGGTTATCTCGGGGATAACTTGGCGTGGATGACTGACATGACGGCGTGGAGCATGGTTCTCGCCGGGGACGTTGTGAAGAAGGTTGACCCAGTGATAGGAGGTGTGGTGGAGTTACCAATCAATCTAGGTGATGTAGCGGATATTTTCTATGTAGTAAGTGCCAGGCTGTGGGATCCTTGGGGTGAATACGCTGGAGAAGCCACACTGCCAGATGTTGTTATTGACGCCTTCCCGCCAGGAATAGACCTCAAAGGATAATAATAGCGTAGCAGTTCTGCTCGGTTGCCGATAAATAGGGAAATCTCGATGAGGTTGCCGGTTGATTTCCCGGCGCTGGCAACAACGTGGAGATTATTCCGAGTGGCAACGATGGAAGCGAATTGAGAGTTGAAACAGGGGGGGGCAGCGTTAAGCTGCCCCCCCTGTTAACATCATTACCAAAGCCCTCTGAAATGCAAAATGGAAGCATGGAATTGGAGTTGCCCTTTGGTTTTTGAATTTGGTCGGGGTTTGATGCTTGAGGTTTGAGATTCGTTCAATTGTGTAGTTTTCCTGTATAATAGGCAACATTGATGAGGAAACCGACTAAGCGTGAAGCCTTAATAGGTGGCATATCTTTAGCGGTTACCATAGTTTTATGTGTACTCATCATTCAGCATCGAGACTTTATTGATGAAATAGCAAGCTGGGGCTACACGGGTTGCTTTCTGATTAATGTATTGACCAGTGGCACCGTGGTCTTGCCTGGCTTTGGTTCTATCCTTACTTTCACGCTGGGTAGCGTGCTAAATCCCGCCATAGTCGGCGCCGTAGCTGGAATTGGTGAAGCTACAGGTGCGATTGGTGCTTATGTCACCGGATACGCTGGCAGAGGGCTATTTCGGCATCGTAGCAGTAGCCTTTATCTACGTTTCAACGATCTTGTTGACCGCCACGGGTCTAAAGCTGTCCTGCTCCTGGCATCTCTGATTACTCCTATTTATTATCCCTTCGCCGTATTTCTGGGTATGCTTCGCTTCGGCTGGGTAAGGTTCTTCCTTATCACCTGGGCAGGCAGGACGATCAAGAATATGATACTTGCCTACCTGGGGTACTTCGGTTTGCGCTCCGTACTGCAATGGCTGGGCTTGAATTTTTAACTTGTGTTTCTCAAGCCGTTTTGCTATATTCTTGAACCAGACGGGGCTGTAGCTCAATCGGGAGAGCGTCTGACTGGCAGTCAGAAGGTAGTGGGTTCGAATCCCATCAGCTCCACCAGATACTTAGCTACAAAAAGTCCAAAAAGTTCACAACCGACCTGCTCGAAAGGTTTATAGGCTCTCGCCCCGAAGGGTTAAGCAAGAAAACAATACAATTCTACCGATACACCCTTACTGGTTTTGTGGGCTACGACTTGACCCCCGATGGTGTTGCCTTATATCTAAAATCCCTTATCTGTAAGAACGCCAAGCTGAGATTCTACCAGAGCCTTAAAATCCTCTTAAGATGGTTGTTGCGTAACGGCTATATATCGGATAATCCTATGGAGAAGGTTTTCAGCACCTAAGACGCAAAGGAAGTTCTTGGCTGCTGTCTCAAAGGAGCAACTGGATGTCTTGCTAGCCCATTGCCGTTGTGAACGAGACAAGGCGGTGATTAGCTTCCTCTGGTATTCAGGTGTGAGGGTAAGCGAAGCAACTAGGGTCACAGCTAAGGGTTTCAACTGGGATGAAGATACTGTCATTGTCCTTGGCAAAGGGAATCGTTATCGTAAAGCCCTGTCTGGTAATGGCACCGTGAAGGATTGGTTCAGTGAACATGATAGCTTTGGACTAACCTCAGAGGGAATCCAGACAGTCCTCAAGCTACTATCGAGGGAGACAGGTATCCATTGCAATCCCCATGCATTCCGAAGAGGTTTTGCTGTTCACCAGGTCAAGTCAGGATTATCTACCAGGGTGGTTCAAGCGCTAGGTGGCTGGGAGACTATCGCAATGGTGGAACGATACTCGAAATCACTGACCTTTGATGATGCCCTTCAACTCTATAAACAGGTTAATGAGGGTGAAGCTTGAGGGTACTGTATATCTTGCACCGTCTATGCGCTTAAAATCGCCTCTAAAGTGCCCCTCAGGAGACTTGACGAGATTTTTGGGATAGTAGCAGTCTGTAATTAAGAGCGAGTAAAATGTTTGTGAAAAGAAAAGTTAAATTATATTTTGCTGGCAATATTAGCGTTTAGTGCTGCCATAATATTAACCATTGGAATAACAGCAGCTAAAATCTATATATCACCAGACCCCTATGGTGCGAGGGATATAATCAGCCAACACTTTTATGATAAAAACTATAACCTACTTGATAGTAGTCAAAAAGCTGATGTTGATTGGTTTATAGGCTTGCCATCAAGTAGTCAGGAAAGAAATAGTTTATTCAATGAATGGCTTTTCGACTTTAACCAATGGTTAATCAAGTAGGTTGTTAAGCCCTTGGGTATATTTCTTATACTAACATCTGCCCTTGTAGTAAGCCAGCTAGTGTTACGGAAACGATTAAATGCCTAACGATTGAGCTTTAGTTACTTAAGGTCTGATCTTAATCGCCAGAATTCCTCTTGTTGTGCTGTTGTTAAATCTCGCCACTTATCCTTACCATTCATTTGGAGATAGGCAGGTTCTCATCTCATTCTAACAATGTGACCCAACCAATAGCGGATATCAGCTACAGCACAAAAGCACAGAATTCCCAAGACTAACATTGCTATACTGCCAGCCCCCGAACCAGCTACACAACTAGTTACTAATAAGCCTATCCCCAACATAAGTAACACGATTTGTGCGAAAACACCCAAAGTACCCCTGAGGAAGTCTTTCATAATAATCCTTCCCTTTCATATATCATATGAGAATCGAATATGACAGTCAATACGTCTTAACGATATACTCAGATGAAGTCCAAGGATAGCTTGAAGCTATGCCATCGCCCAATCCAAAGGGCATATCCCCTTCTGGAAATAGATATACCTATCTCTGAGCTATTTAGATTTTGGGGATAGCTTGGGGCTTAGTCAGATGATTGGGCATTTCGCTGACCACGGCCGATGACAAGCTCCTCCTATCCGACTGTCACCTGCACATTATGATTTCCTGAGGGATGTCGTTGAGTCTTTCAGCTCCTGTTTTAGTGACGACAAATTCATCTTCCACCGAGAAGTCACCGAGAGCGGGAATGAAAATTTGTGGCTCTAGCGAAATAACTGTGTTTGCTCTTAATCTAGTATCTCGATAAGCATTATCATGAGTTATATTGTGATAACCAATAAATGGCCATTCGTGTACTTCAAGACCTACTCCATGACCTCCCCCCCAGGACTTCCTTTCTGGCCAGGTTTGCATGTAAACTCTGCGTACTGCTTGATCAACATCAGAGGTTAAGGCGCCTTCATGGGCAGCTTTTCTACCGGCTTCCTGTGCCTGTTTCAGCACCTCGAAAGCGTCCTTTTGAGTCTGGTTGGGCTGCCCCACAATAAAAGGCCTTGATATATCGCAACAGTAACCGGCATACATGGTGCCAAAATCCAAGAGGAATATATCACCCTGCTGTAAATGCCTTTGGCCACATTTCCACCACCATGAGAGATACTTTGAGTCTGGCCCGGATGAGACCATTGTATAATGGGGGAAAAACTCAGACCCGGCAATGCGACATACCCTTTCAATCTCTGCGGTGATTTCCAGGTCGAGTATTCCGGGTCGAGCGAATCGAGCTGCTGTTTCTATTCCTTTCTTTGCAATCCTGGATGCTTCACGGATACACTGAAGCTCCCAATCTGACTTAACGATTCGCTCGTTTTCGATGATGTCTGAGGCTGGTTCGACCTGGGCGAAAGCCTCTTCTTTCTGGAAGCAGGCATATAATGCGGGGCTCATAGAGTACTCTCCCACTATGCCGATTTTGGGCTTTTTCAATCCTATCTTCTGCAAATATTTTCTGGCAGTGTCCACATGGTTTGATGATAGCTCAATCTCCTCCACCCATGTACAGTTAGAAGCGAAATGAGCCGCCTCATCAATTTCTAAGAGAGCACCATATTTCTCGTCTTGAGGTAGCACCATCGTTGTGTCGCCAAAGTAGGGCTCGTAGTTAGACATATACATCACGTGTCCCCTCTGTCCAAAGCGGAGGCTACCTGGACCTGAGTAAATTATCAATGCGTCGAAGCCGCGCTTCTCCATTTGCTTGCGTACGTTCTTTAGCCGCCTGAGGAACTCACCTTCTGGCGGTATCGGACGGGGTGTTGTGTTCTTTTCCATTAATTTCTCCTTTCTGCCCTTCATAGTCTTTTTCGGGTGTCTTCTGTTTCATTCATAGGCATCACCTATTTAAATTGTTGGGCAACCAGGCTTACTCATCAGCCACAGCGTACATAGTAATCGTTATCGTGGCACTTGCCGAAGAATTACTCGCTTCACTTTGGCCGGTAGTTATCTAGTTATCAGGAATGCTGCTATCAGCCAGTGAAGTACCGCTGTCAGATAACACCGATGCAGATAACCCAGCTAGTATCATTACTAATGCCACTAGGGCAGTTAGAAGGGTTAGTCTCTTCAACTTCACTACCTCACTATCATTATATGTTCATTTTGTCTGAAATAGAAGACTTCCCAAAGCCAAAAGCCGTTTTCTAGCTATGGGAAAAGTGTAAAAAGAGACATTTTCAGGCTAAAACGGAGATAAAAAATTACTATTACGAAGGATTTATTCCATTTTTTCAATCCTAAAAAAAGAGGGATTTATCGAATTCTTCAAGCCCTAAAAAAGGGGAACAAAGCTGATGTGCTGGATAAGTTTAATTTTTTGAATCTATAAAATTTGTTTAGGGGTTAGAAATTAGGATTTAGAATTTACCTTGTGATCGTGAAGGATAAGATTCCTTCACGCCTCGTTAAAAATTTTAACTTTTGCTCTGCCATTTTGCTGTTCATTTTTGCATTCTGCATTTCAGAAGGGTTTGTTTAGAGGTTGGGCTTTGGGATTTGAGCAATCTATCACCCTAGCCCTGGCTCAATCAGGCCGTAGCCGCCACTCTTGCGACGGTATAGTAGATTGAGCCTCTCTGTATCGGCGTCCAGGAAAAGAAAAAAATCATGTCCCAGGAGCTCCATCTGGTTGATGGCTTCATCTACAGGCATGGGTTTGATTAAGAAGCGTTTAGTCTTTACCACTCTTTTGGGAGTCTCGATTTCCTCCGCCTCAATTTTCGCTTCTTGCCGAGCAAAAGAGGTTCCTCTACCTTTGTCATATAATTTGCCTTTGTATCGCTCGATTCGCTTAGATAGAACATCCTCTACTTTGTCAATGGCTGTGCGAATGTCCTTAGATTTTTCCTGAGCTCTAATTAAGCTCACTTTGCTGTCAAGGGTAACCTGGACAGTGAATCGCTGCTCAGGCAGTTTTGCCTCCTCCCTGGAAATCTCCACCTTGCCTTCACTGATGATAGGTAAGTAGCGACCTAGTTTGCCGATCTTCTTCTCAATATATGATTTTACTGTTTCGGAGACCTCCACGTTATTCTTAGCGATAATCTGTAGGTTCATTGCTCCTCCTTCAGTTATAAATCTCTCTTGCCAAGGTTAAGCCCCAAACGGACGTAGCCCCCTTGTTTTTGAGAGCTACAGCACAAGACTCCAGCGTAGCTCCAGAGGTGCATACGTCATCAATAAGGATAATCTGTTTGCCGCTTACCCTTTCATCGCGGCACATAAAAGCATCGGCTACGTTCCTTCGGCGCTCTTCCACATCAGCTGTTCTCACCTGAGGTTGTGTCTGCTTAACCCGAATGAGGCAATTCTCAATCACTGGCAAATCAATGCGCTCACTTAATCCTCTAGCCAGAAGGTTAGACTGGTTATAACCCCTCTCTCTTATTCGTTGGGGATGAAGAGGCACGCAAATCAGGGCTTCGCCAGGCAAGGGGTGTGATGTGAGGTAATCAGCTAGTAATTCAGCTAGACAGGTAGAGATTGCCTTCAAATTTTGATACTTCAGTTGGTGAATGGCCTTCCGTATTATGTCGTCAAACCTAAATAGAGAGCGGATGCCGTCTATCTCAGTTTGTCTTTGCCAGCAATCCGGGCATACGATACCACTAGGCTGAGGCCTACCACAGTTGGGACACAGTGGTGGTAATAGCCTTGACAGTTTTCCAAGGCATTCAGGGCAAAAAAATCCTCCCAACCGCCCACAGCCAACACATCGCTTTGGGAAGAAGGAATCAACCGCCAGCTCAACTAATTTATCTGAGCGAAGCAAATCCACTGTTAGGGAGTGTATTCTCGGCGTGTACGAGTATGAAGAGCTCCGTCAAGGATAGGCTCATTAAGGTATACTTCACCATTCCTGATTTTTATATTGTAACCACAATCAGGATTGGTACAAACCCAGGCCTTGTAGTGAATCGGTGCCCCTTGACTACCAAAGTCAGATAGAGGCACTAAAACCCCCCTGTCGCATTTCTGGCACTTAGGTAACGAACCGTTTTCCAAGTTCCACCTCCACAATGAAATTTATTTTTTATTTGAGAGTAAGCAAGTATATACCATAAAAAATTTATTTGCAAGTCTGTTTTAAGAATAAGCCCTAAAAAAATTAGATTTTTTAAGACTTTTTAATGGTCCAGCCCAATGGTCGACAGGCGGGTATAAACGGCCCCAGCAGGCGTCAACTGGCTTCTCATTAAGCTGACAGCCTCGACTTCGATATGATATTTA
>JAGHCA010000103.1 GCA_021160725.1 Dehalococcoidia bacterium
AGCGGCCTGACTCAGTTCTCGCATGGCAGACTCATCCAAGGCAATGATATTGCTAACCTTCAGGAAATCCGCAACACCCAGTGGAGAATTAAAACGAGCGCTGCCCCCGGTGGGCAATACATGACTGGGACCGGCAACATAATCACCCAGAACAACAGGCGAGTTCTCGCCAATGAAAATACAGCCGGCGTTGTGAATTTTGCGAACTAAAGCCGCAGCGTCGGATACCATAATGGAGAGATGCTCCGGAGCAAAGAGATTGACCAACTCCACTGCCTGGGCCATGTCATCGACAAGCACAAGCATGCCTGCATCAATAGCTGTTCCGGCACTAGAGCGTCGCTTTAATTTTCCCAGTTGCATGTTAATTTCCTTGTCTACCTGCTCAGCCAAGTCAGCCGAAGTAGTGATTAAAATTACTGAAGCGAGGGAGTCATGTTCAGCCTGTGCCAAGAGGTCGGCGGCGCAAAGGGCGGGGTTGGCTTGCTCGTCTGCGACGATTACTATCTCACTGGGACCCTCAAGACCATCAATGTCCACCGTTCCATAAACCACCCTCTTAGCCAGGGTTACAAAGATATTCCCCGGACCACAAATTTTATCCACTCTAGGTATTGACTCAGTACCAAAAGCCAGTGCCGCAATAGCCTGAGCACCACCAATCTTAAAAATGCGGTTGACCTCAGCAATCTCAGCAGCTATTAATGTCGGGGCAGGAATTCGTCCATCCTTACCAGGCGGTGAGACCATAATTATTTCCTTTACACCAGCCACTTTGGCTGGTATAGCCATCATCAACACTGAGGATGGATAGGCAGCGCTGCCACCAGGTACATATAAACCAACCCTTAGTAAGGGCAGAATCTGCTGGCTTAAGTGTTTGTCGATAGGAAATACACCGGTTTTATGTTCACAGGCAAGATGGAAGTCCCGTATTCTTCTGGCCGCAAGTTCGAGAGCCGAGATGACCTTCTCATCTATTATATCATAGGCGGCAATAACTTCCTGTCTATTTACTTCCAGAGAATCCAGGCAAACTCCGTCCAGCTTTTCAGTGTAATCAAAGAGAGCTTTATCACCTTTGCCCCGAATCTCACCGACGATATGGTTGACCACTTCCTGGGCTGAAAGCTCTTCGCCAAAGGCTTGCTTTATTTGAGTTCTAAGTCCCGGTGGCGTAGTAAATGATTCCCAGAAACTTTCCCGACTTAATAATCGCTTTGCCTTATTAAATCCCTTGACCCTTTTCATATCAACTAAAAGTAAAAGTTAAAGGTAGAAAATCAAAATGACAAATTAAAATGTAAAAGTTTTTCTTTTCGCTCTGTATTTTTGATTTCTGCATTTTTAATTTTCTACCTACTTCAGCCCCTCTCGTAATTTTTGTGTAAGGAACTCCAATTTCTCTTTTTTCTCGAAAGACGTTCCAATTGCATCGGAGTTCGCAATTAGACAGGCACAGGATCGGAAAAGCACATCAACAATCTTTAATTTGTGCTGCTTAATAGTTTTCCCCGTCTGGACATTATCAATAAGCATATCGGCATCCTCGGGTAAAAAAGCCTCGCTTGCTCCCCAAGTCGGAATGAGTTTGTATGGGTCAATATGATTATCCCGAAGGTACTTGTCGGCAATATTTATGTATTCCGAGGCTACTTTTAGCGGAGTTTTGCTGCGATCGGTGCTGCCCTGAACAAGAGCCCGCAATTCATCAATATTCTCCACAGGCATTTCATGGCTCACGGCAGCTACGATTTTGACGGAGCCAAAGCCGAGAGGGAACAACTTCTTCACCGGGCTCGAGGGAAAACGACAGAGATGTTCCCGCAACCAATCCTCACCGGTAATGGCTAAGTCGAAATTACCATTAGCCACTTGCAGAGGCATATCCTGGGGCCTGATTACCTTGATGCCCAGCCAGTCCAAATCAGCAGAGGGTCGGCGGTTCAATACCTCCTCAGAATACCCCTGAAGATTAAGCCCGGCCCGTCTCAAGAACTGTGCAGTAGGAGCTTGCTGATGCCCATCAGGCAAAGCCAGATTAATCTCCTTTGGCTGCCGCGAGGGACGAGAAACCTTTATTGCTTTGAGAGTATTGAGCTTACTTTCTGTTGAGTTTTGAGTTCCAGTAGCAAGCTTGGAGCTAAAACACGCCAATATCTGGCTCAAATCTTTGTTCTCCAGGCTTTCTCTATTGGCTATTAGAAAGGCGGTAACGGGAAGTAATCTCCTGAGGGAAATTAAGCCTTGAGTTGCCATATCTGCCCCACTCTTTCCCCAGAGCACCGCCAAATCGGCATTCTCTGGAGGATAAGCTTCAGCAGCTCCCCACACCGGGAAAATCCTGAACCTTCTCATTCTGAGGTTTAAGGCCAAAGCCTCAGCCAGATTAGGATACTCAGTTACTATACGATAGTCATTTTTCCCGTCTGATAAATCATCGAGTTTGGCTATCCCAGATTGAGCACTAGCAACCACGTGTATATCGCCTTCGCCATAATTGAGACTCGATATTTTTACCACAGCCCCCGCTGGATATTTCACCAGGAATTCTTCAATCCAATCCAA
>JAGHCA010000047.1 GCA_021160725.1 Dehalococcoidia bacterium
AGACAACAAGCGCTGGATGCAATCGAGGCCGGTATCGCAGTAGTTGAGGGCGAGATAATTCGTGGTTTCGAGCATAAAGCTATTGTGACCATGGCTGCTGACCACGGTGTGGTAGAAGAAGGAGTGACCCTTTATCCCCAAGAGGTCACGAAGCAGATGGTGTTTAACTTCCTCAACGGTGGCGCTGGTATAAATGTTCTTGCCCGATTTGTTGGCGCTCGTGTCGTCGTGGTTGATATGGGCGTGGTCGGGGGATTTGAGTCGCATCCCAATCTCATCTGCAAGATGGTAGATTTCGGCACCAAGAACATGACCAAAGGCCCAGCTATGACCAGACAACAAGCGCTGGATGCAATCGAGGCCGGTATCGCAGTAGTTGAGGGCGAGATAGCTAAAGGGCTCGACATTATAGGCACCGGGGATATGGGCATTGGCAATACCACTGCCAGTAGTGCCATAGCGGCCGCCATTACAGGCAAGCAGGTAGAAAAAATCACCGGGCGGGGCGAAGGACTCGATGATGAGCAGCTGGCGCACAAAGCCAAGGTGGTTCAGAAAGCTTTGGATGTCAGCAAACCTGATTCTCAAGACCCCATAGATGTGTTAAGTAAAGTTGGTGGCTTTGAAATTGGGGGGCTGGCGGGAGTTATGCTTGGGGCAGCAGCACATCGTATACCTGTGGTCATTGATGGCTTTATTTCAGGAGCTGCTGCGCTTATCGCCACCGGGCTTGCGCCAGAGTTGAAGGATTATCTCATCGCCGCCCATCTCTCTGCTGAGAGCGGGCACAAGGTATTATTGCAGCATCTGGGATTGATTCCACTCCTGCGGCTAGACATGCGCCTTGGTGAAGGAACCGGGGCAGCACTTGGCATAGTAATTGTTGAGGCAGCGGTGAAAACCTTAGCTGAAATGGCGACTTTCGCTGAAGCTGGTATATCAGAAGCCCAGAAGGAAGCTGAATAGATGCGATTCTGGATTGCCTGGCAATTTCTCACCATAATCCCCTCCCCTCCTCGCTATCGGTTATATAGCGCCGAGGACTTAGGACGCTCAATAAGCCTCTTCCCTGTGGTAGGACTCCTTCTTGGCTTAGTGCTATTTGGGCTTAACTACCTGCTGGGATTATTCCTGCCTCCCATTGTCGTGAGCATCTTGCTTGTTATTGCTCTGGTAATCCTTACGGGGGCACTCCATCTCGATGGCTTTATTGATACCTGTGATGGACTTGTGGTAAGAAGCTCGGCTTCCAATAAATTAAAAATTATGTCTGATACTCAAGTAGGCGCGTTTGGAGTAGTTGGAGGCTGTTGCCTCATTCTGGCCAAGTTTGCCGCTTTGTTCTCCTTGCCAGAGGGATTACGAGCAATTGCCTTGATACTCATGCCCATCTTGAGCCGCTGGGGAATGGTCTACGCCCTTTATGCCTTCCATCCCGCCAAGAAAGAAGGGCTGGGCTGGGCTGCCAAGCAAAAGGCAAATTGGAAAGGGATGGCAGCAGCAACAATATTTACTTTAGTTATGGCATTCGCCTTGCTGAACTGGTGGGGAGCAGCACTACTGGCAGCGCTTTCCCTCATTCTCTGGGCGGCCTCAAAGTACCTCTGTTCCAAATTTGGAGGACTTACCGGGGACAACTATGGAGCTATAAACGAGTTTGCCGAGGTGGTCGTACTCATCCTCATTTTTGTAATTGCTGAATTAGGAGGTGCCAGTTGGTGGTGGTCACCCCTATAAGAAAGGAACAGTCAATTTCATGGCTAAGAAATTCATCCTAATTCTGGGCGGAGCTCGCAGTGGCAAGAGCACATTTGCTCAAACCTTGGCAGGAATGCTCGGAAAGAAAGTTCTCTTTATAGCTAGCGGGGAACCTCTCGATAAGGAAATGGCTTTAAGGATCGAGGAACATAAGAGGACGCGTCCCAAGGATTGGAGAACTTTGGAAATTGCTACTAAAGTGGGGCAAAGGTTGCAAGGCCAGATTAAAGATGCCGATGTAGTCCTTCTCGACTGCCTAACCTTACTTGTTTCCAATCTCATTCTGAGCCCTTCGCTTTATCATTCTGATGGAGCGCAGCGACCGAAGAATCCCGAAGAAATAAAGTCCGCCAAGGCAGAAAAGCAAGTCATGGATGAGATGGAAGACTTAATTGACTGCATAGATAAGCATGAATGCAACTTTATAGTGGTCTCCAATGAAGTAGGACTAGGCTTAGTGCCAGATAACAAGCTGGGGCGAGTCTATCGTGACCTCCTGGGCAAAGCCAATCAACTTCTGGCCCGGCATGCCAGCGAAGTCTACTTCATGTTCTCCGGCATCCCTGTGAAGATAAAAGGGTAGCCCTCTTATCCATTACTGCGATCGAAGTAAAGCAACCTCATAGTGCTCAGGCAGGCTCCGAGGAAAATCTCTAAAGGTGTTCCTTCAGAGGGCAGGAGAAGCCGCAGGTGGGACAATGGTATGTGCCCATTGCCGCTCCGCAGCAGGGACATCTAATTTCATCATCCCTGGCCTTGGAAATTTCACCCACGACTTCGTTATAGATACGCCAGTAGAAGAAATGCTCTTTGTTTATGAACTTTATGTCAATTTCCTTTCTTGCTGATTGGAACTCTGTATCTGTAACCATATTGTCTATTATTTCGTGAAGCTTGGTGGAGCCTGAGCCGTACTCTATAGGCTCCTTCCTCCGCCACACTATCTCAGCCGGAATCAAGTCCTCAAAACTCTTTCTCAGGATATATTTCCCTACCCCGTCTTTGACCTTGAGCTCCGATTTTATTTCCAGGGCAAAGCGAACGAAATCCTCATCAAGGAAGGGTTGCTTTATTTCAACGTCCAAAGCCTCGCCAAGATAGCCGGCTGAGAAGTGCCAGTTTTGCGACAGCTTTCTTATATATCTCTCCAAATCTTTAGAAGGAAGCCCTGCCATATATGAATAGCCGGCGAAGAGCTCATCAGCTCCATCACCGGTCATGACAGAACAAATCCTATTTTCCCTGGCAAGTTTAAGGGCAAAATATAGGGAAAGGTCATTAGGCAGGGCGAGGTCAAAAGTTTTCAATATTCCTATAACCTCGGGAAGGGTGGCAAGCGCCTCTTCCGTAGTAAATTCCATCCTTTCATGCTGTATTCCTAAGAACTTCGCAATCTTCTCTGAATAATCCAGGTCAAATGCCGTGGAGTCTTTCAATGCCACTGTAAAGCCCACACTTGGCCTGGCTACAAAAGCCAAAATACTGGTATCTAGCCCTCCAGACAGGAGTATGCCCTCGGCTCTGCTCCTCTCCACTGCTTCCTTAAGTTTACCTCTCAACTGCTCATAAATATCCATATTGACGGCTCCTTTCGCACCTATGATAACATTTTTCACCACCACTCAGATTTTTGTCTAATTAGAACTTTGCCGCTTGAAATTTTTGACACAACCTGTGCATTATGTTAAAATATTTCTTGCTAGGCAGAATATAGTTGATGCCTAGCAGGGAGGTGTGGCATGACACGGAGAGAAGCTTGGTTATGCCGATGGATGTTTCCCCATCGGAGCTCTTCAGCAGCATAGAATACGTTGCTGGAGAGCAGTTGGAAGCCCCGAGCTCTTCGTCTGCAAGGCAAGACTCCTAATAAGGAGTAACGGCGGTTCAGTCGGAAGCTGAAGTGGAAGAGGAGGGGTGATTTAAAACTGAATAGCGATATTCAGGGGCGAGCTCCAACTTTTGGAGCTCGCTCTTCTTATTTGGCATTTACCTGAATAGACGGAAGACAAGGTTCAGAATAAGGGTAAGCACAATGCTAATTATAATGCCGGTCACTATCGGAAAGAAAAACTGAAAGCTCCCCTTTTGTAGAAATATATCTCCGGGAAGCTTGCCCAAGAAAGGAATTCGCTGCCAGAAGAGCAACAGTAAACCGAGGAAGGCGAGGAAAGCTCCGCCGAGGATTAAAATCTTACCTATACCTTGAAAATCCATATTAAGCCGCCTAGCACTAATTTTAGCTTATTATGCTATCTTTGTGTGTTCTAACATGTACAATTAGGAGCTTTACTTCACCACGACTTAATATGTCTGGCTATACTATTTATTGCCTCAAATATCTCGGCAGATGGAAGGAAATATTCAGTCCGTATGCGAACATATCCATGTCTAGGTTCAGGGAAAATCCCGATATTTCCCTTGAAAACGTTCATATCAGCTCTTAGCAGCTTATCTTCTAGGCTATAGTCAAGAGAGAACTCTCCCAGTCAACCTGCTGTACACCTCACGATATCTTTTCGATGTCCTCTCTATCACCTCCGGAGGTAACATAGGCGCTGGCGGTTCTTTATTCCATCCCGAAGCTGAAAGCCAATCTCGGACTGGCTGCTTATCGAAGCTGGGTTGCGAATGGCCAACTTCATATTGGCTGACATCCCAGAAGCGACTTGAGTCCGGTGTTAGTAGCTCATCAATAAGGGCTAATTGGCCATTACTGAAACCAAACTCGAATTTGGTATCGGCAATTATTATGCCCCTTGTTCTGGCATAATCTCGAGCATAGCCGTAGATAAGCAGACTTTTTTGTTTTAATTCCTCGAAAATATCTTCAAGGCCAAGATCCTTTATGTCTTTATTGGTTAAAAGGCGATCATGCTCCGTGTCGCTCTTAGTAGTGGGGGTAAAGATAGGTTGAGATAATTCCTGACTTTCCTTCATTCCCGAGGGCAAATCGATATGGCCAATTCTTCCAGTCTCTTTATACTCCGCCCATGCTGAGCCAGATAGATAGCCTCGAACAACGCATTCTACAGGTATGCGCTCAGCCTTAGCCACAAGCATAGAGCGACCGATAAGAGAATCCGGTAGCTCCCCCGGCTGGCTCGAAAGATTCTTCACTTCATTCAGAACGACACTGCTATCAATTACCTTGATAACATGATTGGACAAGATATGGGCTGTTTTCTCAAACCAAAAGGCAGAGAGCTGGTTAAGAACCTTTCCTTTGTCAGGGATGCCGCAGGGCAGGATAACATCGAAGGCGGAGATGCGGTCAGTGGACACAATGAGTAGTCTATCACCTAAATCATAAACATCTCTCACCTTGCCCCGGCGAAATAAAGATAGAGGTAGATTGGTTTCTAATAATATAGACATTTTTACCCCCGGTTAGATACTGCGCGGGGCCAAGCTTTCTGCCCCAGCTTTTTCCACCTCCTTTATCCTGGTCAACCCCAGCCGCTCAAAGACTTCGTCTACATGTTTCAGATAATATCCATAATCAAAGATAGAATCCAGTTCTTTCTCGCTCAAATGAACTGTTATTCGCTTGTCTACTTTAAGCAAACTCAGAAAGCTTTGCTTTTCTTGCCATGCTTTCATCGCACTATCTTGGACCAACTTGTAAGCTTCTTCACGCGTCATGCCTTTATTTATTAAAGTAATGAGCACTCTTTGAGAGAAGACCAGCCCTTGGCTCAGCTCAATGTTACGACGCATGTTTTCCGGATAAACTCTCAGCCCTTTCATTATTGAGGTGAATATAGATAGCATATAATCCAGCGCCAAACAGGAGTCAGGTAGGATAATTCGCTCTGCCGACGAGTGACTGATGTCACGTTCGTGCCACAAGGCGATGTTCTCCAGAGAGGTTAAAGCATGGCCTCTTATTAATCTGGCCAGTCCACAGATACGCTCACAAAGCTCGGGATTTCTTTTGTGGGGCATCGCCGAGGAGCCCGTTTGCCCTTCTTCAAAAGGCTCTTCAACTTCCCTTACTTCCGTTCGCTGGAGACTTCTAATCTCGGTGGCAAATTTCTCCAGTGAGCCGGCGATAATAGCTAAAGTGGTCAAGAATTGGGCATGGCGGTCACGCTGAACTATCTGGCTTGATATAGGAGCTGGAGCAAGGCCCAACCTGGCACAAGCTATTTTTTCAACCTCAGGAGGCACGGTAGCATAAGTGCCTACTGCTCCGGATATTTTACCCACAGAGATATTTTTCCTAGCTTCAGCCAGCCTTCGAGCATTACGTCTCATTTCTTCAGTCCAGAGGGCTATTTTTAAACCAAAGGTAATGGGCTCAGCATGAACACCATGGGTACGCCCCATCATAATGGTGTATTTATGTTCTATGGCTTTACTCTCCAGTACAGATATAAGCTCGGCTACATCTTTGGCCAAGATATCCGCCGCCTGGGTCACTTGCAAACCAAGGGCGGTATCCATAACATCCGAAGATGTAAGCCCAAGATGTATGAAGCGTGACTCTGCGCCCAGGCTTTCAGCCACCGAGTTAAGAAAAGCCGTCATGTCATGGTGGGTCACCTTCAGAAACTCGGCAATACGCTTCAAGTTGCAACTGGCTTTCCTTATCTTAACTATATCTTCTCGGGGGATTTCACCCAGCTCAGCCCAAGCTTCACAAACAGCTATCTCCACCTTAAGCCATTGGTCAAATTTGTTTTTATCAGACCAGATTTTCTTCATCTGCGGTCTCGAATACCGTTCAATCATATTACCCCTTTGCTAATTCTTGTTTATACTTACGATAGGCTTCTCTTATTTCTTTATGCTGGTTTCCCAAAATCTGCGCAGCCAGCAAGGCCGCATTCTTGGCTCCACTTTTCCCAATACCCATACAAGCCACTGGCACTCCACCGGGCATCTGGCTTATGGAGAGCAAAGAATCTATGCCCTTTAACTCGCTAGTGGGGAAAGGCACACCGATTACAGGCAAAGTTGTCCAACTAGCCAAGGCGCCTGGAAGATGGGCAGCATAACCAGCAGCGGCAATGATAACTTTGAGCCCTTTCTTCTCCGCCTCCAGGCCATACTCCCTTAGCTTTTCGGGATTTCTATGGGCTGAGATAACGGAAAATTCATAATCAATGCCGAATTGCTTTAGCATGTCCAGCGCCGGCTGTATCAGCTCGGTGTCTGTCTTGCTGCCTATTACTACACCTACTAGCGCCATCGCCATGTAATCCTAAATGCTAACCCCAAAAAGTTTAGGGCTTGATGCTTATGTTTCAGAGTTTAGCCTACCCAACTCCCTTAATGCAATATCCTTACGATAGTGGCAACCTTTAAAATAAATTTTTGGAACGTTGCGGTAAACCTTCTCACGGGCCTCAGCCATACCTTTGCCCACACCTACTACAGTGAGCACTCGTCCGCCGTCAGTATAAATTATGCCATCATCTCCCAACTTAGTCCCGGCATGGAAAACCAGCACATCTTTATCTATATTGTCTATTCCTTGTATATGAAAGCCGGTTTTATAGTTTCCAGGATAACCAGCCGAAGCCATAACTACTCCAACGCATGCCTCAGAGCTCCAATCTATCTTCACACGGTCGAGATTACCCTGGACTACTGCCATAAGTATATCCACCAGGTCGGTTTTGAGAAGAGGCAAAACGACCTGAGTCTCCGGGTCACCAAAGCGAGAATTGAATTCCAACACCATAGGCTCTCCATCAACAATCATTAACCCCGCATAGAGTACCCCCTTATAAGTTATGCCTTCTTTAGCCATCGCCCTCACAGCCGGCGCTAATATATCATTGGTTACCTTTTCTGTCATCCCAGCTGAGAAAAAACCCGGTGGGCTGTAGCTTCCCATACCCCCAGTGTTGGGACCCTTATCATTATCCCCAATCTTCTTATAGTCACAAGCTGGAACCATTGGTGATACCGTTTTGCCATCGGTAAACGCTATGAGGCTCACCTCTCGACCGCTGAGATATTCGTCAATTATCACCCTATCTCCAGCGGAGCCGAAAATCCTTGCCTCCATGATATCCCCGATGGCTTTTTGAGCTTCCTCCAAAGAACCAGCAATAATCACGCCTTTGCCAGCGGCTAAACCATCAGCCTTAATGACGATAGGAGGGCGCTGCTCTTGAAGATACTCACAAGCTTCAGAGTAAGAGGAGAAAATGGCGCCTTTAGGACAAGGGATGCCATATTTTTCCATCAAATTTCGGGCGAAAACCTTGCTTGATTCTACCTGAGTGGCTGCTTTAGTAGGACCGAAAATAGGAATACCCAGGCTATCAAAATAGTCTACTATGCCCGAAGCTAGCGGAGCCTCAGGACCAACCACGACAAGGTCAACACCCTTCTCTTCAGCCGCCTTGCCCAATCCTTCTATATCAGTGGGGTGTAAATTCAGATTTTCTGCGATAGCCGCTGTGCCGGCATTCCCCGGGGCAGTAAAAACTTTTTCCACCCTGGGACTCTGAACAATCTTCCATACCAAGGTATGTTCCCTGCCCCCACCACCAACGACTAGTATCTTCAAATTGCACTCTCGCATATCAGTCTTCACGGTATAGCCGTACTCTGTCCCTCGCTTTCTGGATTTCTCAACGCCAGTTTTTTAAAAATAACACTGGAAATTAGGTACCGTTTTAATTATTGTCTCATTAGCCCCCCATGTGCTCAGAAACGAGCTTCAATTTCCATTCTTTCTTCTCCTTGCTTTTAATTCTTCGTAAGGAAGAATAGAAATTGCAAGTATGCCGACCCAATTAGAAATAGTTTCCAATCAAATGAATGAACTAATATCAGATCTACAACAGGAAGGCATATGAAAGGAGATGATGCAATACAACCAACTATCATCAAACCTTTCAAGAATTTCATAATCTCTTCTCAGGCACACGACAGAATTTTTTAGGTCTCAGTACCATCTTTCTTTTCATGTTAAATTGAAGACAGGCACTCCAATGTCTGCTAAAAAGCAATAACAGCAGAGAGCACCACTAGGAATAGCCAATCTCAGCCTCGAAGCGTACTTACCGCTTTTTCTTATGCTTCCCCCTATTCTTCTTCACCCCTTTGAGTTTCGGTTTGTGCGCCATGGTACTATAAAATCCTCTTGAATTTCTCGGCCTGAGCAGGGTCGAGATTTTGAATCAGTCTCATCAACTCTGCGACATGTTCCTTTTCTTCTTCAATAATATGTTCCAGCGTAGCCAGAGCTTCGTCACTCTCCAGGTTTAATATATGATCCTGATACTGGTTAATGGCTTGCAACTCGCCTATCAAATCGTTGCGGAGCATATCTAAATCGTCTAGTTTAGCTATCTGTTCGTCGCTCATTCCTTCAAAAGAATAACTCATCTTTTCCCCTCCTTATTTTAATCTTAACTTTATTCACAAGTGTTCAGCTACCTCGCATCACACTGGATCGCATGAGATTCTCCGCTATTTTAAGAATGCCACTAGGAGAACAGCTATTCCCATTCTATAGTTGCTGGGGGTTTACTTGTGATGTCATAAACTACCCTGTTGATATTAGGCACCTCATTAACTACGCGGTCAGATATTCTAGCAAGAAGGTCGTGGGGCAGGCGAGCCCAATCAGCAGTCATGGCATCTTCACTGGTTACTGCCCTGATCGCCATTAAGTATCCATAAGTTCTGTAGTCGCCCATGACGCCAACACTCCTGACATCAGTAAGTATAGCAAAGCTTTGCCATAGTTGGCGATAAAGCCCAGCTTTCTTGATTTCACTCATTAAAATCCAATCAGCAGCTCGCAGTATCTCTAACTTCTCCCTGGTTACCTCACCAATGATACGAATGGCCAATCCCGGTCCGGGGAATGGTTGTCGCCAGATCATTTCTTCAGGAAGGTTTAGAGCTAACCCCACTTGTCGAACTTCGTCCTTAAACAAATATCTCAGGGGTTCGATAAGAGTAAAATTCATTTTGGCCGGTAAACCGCCGACATTGTGATGGCTCTTTATCTTAACTGCAGCTTTGGTTTCCGCAGAAGTACTTTCAATGACATCGGGATAAAGAGTGCCTTGGGCCAAGAATTCAATCTTGCCTAATGTGGCAGCTTCTTCCTCAAAGACTCGGATAAACTCATTCCCTATTAAGCGCCGCTTCTCTTCCGGCTCACTAACCCCTTTAAGTCGTTCTAAGAATCTATCAGTAGCGTCTACATATACTACATCCATTTTAAGGTTGCGTTTGAAGGTATTAAGCACTCTTTCAGGCTCATGACGACGCAATAATCCACTGTTAATAAAGATGCAAGTTAACTTATTGCCAATAGCACGGTAAATCAGAGTAGCAGCTACCGCCGAATCAACGCCTCCAGAAAGAGCACAGACCACCCGTCCTTCACCCACTCTCTTTTTAATCTTATCTATACTTTCAGATATGAAATTAGCTGGTGTCCAGTTGCCCTGACAACCGCATATTCGAAATATAAAATTCTGGAATATCATTTTCCCGTGAGCTGTGTGAACCACCTCAGGATGGAACTGAAGGCCATAAATGCCGCTGTTGCTACCTATAACGGCGAACGGCGAATTTTCACTATAAGCCAGGGTTTTAAATCCTGGAGGCAACTCTACTATTTGATCGCCATGGCTCATCCACACAGGGAGAGAGGAAGGAAGCCCAGCAAAAAGGGGACACCCTTCATCACTTATATGTAGCATTGTGTGTCCGTATTCGTGCTTTACTCCCCGAACCACCTGTCCACCCAGTTGGTGCACGATAGCCATCATCCCATAGCAAATTCCCATTACTGGCAGACGGCTCTCATAAATATATGGTAAAGGCAAGGGAGCACCAGAATCATAAACGCTCACAGGCCCTCCTGAGAGGATAAACCCTCGTGGGTTAAGAGGAGCTATTTTCTCCCAAGGTGTATCATAAGGCACAAGCTCACAATAGACTTGGCATTCCCGTACTCTCCTGGCAATGAGCATACTATATTGAGAACCAAAATCGAGCACTATTATAGTTTCACGTTCGCCTGATGGCAGTTTAGGTTCGGCTACAGGTTGTTCGCCGCGCAACTCTTTGGCCAACTCCAGATAAGTAGAGACTTCGATATCATCGCTGGCAGCAACTCTGTGGCTATCTAACTTCCTTTTCATTCCAGATTTACCGTGGAGAGCTCTTTAGCTTATCACTTATGCTGACCCATTATCAATAGAGGTAGACTGAATTTTCTCCCATTCGGCAAAGCTTCTTAATTTGCACGTAAAGCCTGCTCCAACTACCGAATCTAGAAAGAGGATAATTTCTGTCCCAGGTAAGCACTGTGCTATACTAGCAGTAACAAAGATGAATATTTTGCTACGAGAAATCGAGAAAGGAGTTAAAATCCTCCAAAAGGGAGGCGTGATTGCCTTTCCTACCGATACGGTCTACGGCCTGGGGGCTGACGCTTTCAATGCCACAGCTGTGGAAAGGATTTATGAGATAAAGAACCGTTCTAGGCATCAGCAACTCCCCTTGCTTATCGCTGATGTGAAACAATTGACCGCTCTAGCTAATCCAATACCAGAAATTGCCTGGTTTTTAACAAGACATTTTTGGCCCGGCGGGTTAACTCTGGTTTTAACAAAATCAGATTCGGTGCCTGCTCACCTAGCCCCAGGACTAACCATAGCAGTACGCATTCCCAATCACCATGTTTGTCTGGCGCTCATTCAACACCTGGGGAATCCTATAATCGGAACCAGTGCTAATATTAGCGGTCAATCACCTGCCTTAACTGCCGATGAAGTTAGACAGCAGCTAGCAGGGAAAATTGACTTTGCTCTCAATGGAGGCAAATGCCCTGGTGGCAAGGAATCAACAGTAGTAGATATTACCCATGACACCCCGGCAATTTTACGCCAGGGCATCATATCCTCATATGAGATTGACAAGGTTTATAAAGAATACTTGGAACTAAAAAGTGAAGCGCATCGCTATAGGCTGTGACCACCGTGGCTTTGCTTTAAAGGAACAGATTATGCCCTTTCTGCAAAACGCGGGGCACAGCTATGAAGATTTTGGTTGCTACAACACAGCTCCTGTAGATTATCCTGACATTGCCCAGAAAGTCGGGGAAGCAGTGGCTGCGGGCAATTTTGATCAAGGTGTTCTAATATGCCACACTGGAATAGGCATGAGCATAGCTGCTAATAAAATAAAGGGTGTAAGGGCAGCTTTATGCCATAATACATTCGCAGCACAACGAGCTCGGGCTCACAACGACGCCAACGTATTGTGCCTCAGTGGAGAGAACATAGACACCGAATCAGCTTTAGAAATCGTCAGAACCTTCTTAGCTACGGTTTTTGAAGGCGGCAGGCATATACAAAGGGTGAACAAAATAAAAGCTCTAGAAATTGGGGACGATTAAAAACGCTGTGACCTAAATTATTGGGTGATTTTCTCTGATGAATCAGGCAATCACAAAGATTCGGAGCTACGCCACATATCGGCTTCTTAAGTCGTGGGATAATTTGGCTGTTAACTCCAGAGCCTGATTTGCCGCTTCCAGTGACAAGCTTGCCAAGCCACAAGAAGGAGTAATCAGCCCTTGAGCTATAATCTGCTTGAAGCCAACGCCATCTCTGGTAAATAGAGCCATAGAT
>JAGHCA010000043.1 GCA_021160725.1 Dehalococcoidia bacterium
CCTTGAGTCGCTGGAGGGAGCCTATCTTAAACCACTTTGATAATGGCACCACCAATGGTTTTACTGAAGGCTGTAATACAAAGATCAAGATGCTAAAGAGAGTCTCTTATGGTCTGAGAAATGTAGAGGTTTACTGGAGGAAAATGCTCCTGGGATTTGTACCATCTCGTAGCTATTTCCACACAATTCGACAAGGAGCCGACTATATCTTGACAAGTCTCGCTGCTAGACGTATGATAGTAAGCCAAAGAAATCCAATTGGAGGTGGTAAACCATGACTGAGAAACAAGCAGGGCAACCATATGCTATGGAAGAAATACTTTCTTTCGACCGCATTAAGAGAGCTATGACAAGCAGGGTTTTGGATAAAATAGAAGATTTATGGCAAGGGAAAAAGCCAATAAGTGTTGAACAGATGAACGAAGTAATCGCGGATGAATGGCAGAGAGTAAAAGAGGCAGTAAGGTCATCTCCAGCAGCAAGAGAAGCCTTTCGTAAGTATTTGGAACGTACCATCTCTGAACAAATAGACAAGTTGATGCAAGAAGATAAAGCTGAGTTAGAATCATTGGGCGTTGTAGAGAAGAGTCTATAAATTGGTTTCGCAAGATAAAGCTAATCCAAGCAAACAAGTCAACCGGGAGCTGGATATGAGGCAGTTAGCTAAGCGCCTCGATATGTTAGATGCGAGGCTAGATAACATGGATTCTATAGTAACATCACTTGTAGAAAGAGTGATGGGAAGGCCTCTTGTTATGGAAGTGAGTTGCCCTAATTGTGGTCAAACTATACAGGTTAATATCACCAGCGGTGTAAGGCTGCGAGGTAAAGAATAGGCACAGCCGGCATTCTACTTTATCAATGTTTAATTTCTAAGTCGTTCAATGGCAAGTAATCTGCTGATTTTTCTATCTTATTAAAGATTTGCCCTGTTTAGTCATGTTTGCTACAATCACCAAGCGGGCGGTTAGCTCAGTGGTTAGAGCGCTGCGTTGACATCGCAGAGGTCACTGGTTCAAGTCCAGTACTGCCCATTTTTTGATGAAATCATAGTTGACTTCTGGATTCATACTGAAAGATTCAAGATGAGCTCGAAAAAACAGGATGACTACATGGAAAGGATGCGACACTCCGCGTCTCACATCATGGCTGAGGCAGTACAGCACCTTTTCCCCGATGCCAAATTTGGCATCGGGCCGACAATTGAAGATGGCTTTTATTATGACTTTGAGTTGCCGCGCCCATTAACACCGGAAGATTTGCCTATAATCGAGAATGAGATGAGGAAGATTATTAGTCAAAATGTACCATTTATTGCAGATGAGATGAGCAAGGATAAAGCACGTGAGCTTTTTGCTGCTCAGCCTTATAAATTGGAGTTAATTGACGAAATCCCCGATAGCAGCGTAACTATCTATAAGCAAGGTTCTTTCATTGATTTATGCCGTGGTCCTCATCTAGCTTCTACCGGTGAGGTAAAGGCATTTAAACTTACTCGTATAGCTGGAGCCTACTGGCGTGGTGATGAAAAACGGCCCATGCTACAAAGGATTTATGGTGTGGCTTTTGAAAGCCAGGAAGAGCTTGATAACTATTTTTCACGACAAGCTGAAGCCACTAAGCGCGACCATAGGAAGCTGGGCAAAGAACTTGACCTCTTCAGTATTCACGAAGAGATTGGTCCGGGTCTAATTTGCTGGCACCCCAGAGGTGCTATGATTCGACAAGTTATCGAGGATTTCTGGAAAGCAGAGCACAGAAAGCGAGGCTATGATATCGTTTACACCCCCCACATTGCAAAGCTAGATTTATGGAAAACTAGCGGGCATTGGGAATTTTATCGAGATTATCTGTTCTCACCGATGGAAATTGAAGGACAGCAATATATGCTGAAGCCTATGAATTGTATAGGACATATTCTGATTTATAAAAGTAAATTGCGCAGCTATCGTAATTTACCACTGAGATATGCCGAATTGGGCACAGTATATAGATATGAGCGAACCGGTGTGCTATATGGTCTTGCCAGAGTCAGGGGATTTACTCAAGATGATGCTCACATTTTTTGCCGACCTGATCAGATTGAAGAGGAAGTGTTGGAGGTTCTGAATTTGATACAATTCATGATGTCAAGCTTTGGCTTCGATGAGTATGAGTTGTTGTTATCAACGCGTCCCGAGAAGTATGCTGGTACAGTTTCAATGTGGGAGGAGGCAACAGGATCTTTGAAACACGTTCTAGAGAAACTGGACTTGCATTATGAAATAGACCCCGGCGAGGGGGTTTTCTACGGGCCTAAAATTGATATTAAACTCAAAGACGCCTTAGGGCATGTTTGGCAAGGCCCTACCATCCAGGTCGATTTCAATTTGCCACAACGCTTTAATGTCTGCTATATTGGTGAAGATGGCTTGGAGCATAATGTGGCGATGATACATCGCACAGTTTTGGGTAGCATGGAACGTTTTTTGGCTTGTCTTACAGAGCATTATGGTGGTGCCTTCCCAGTATGGTTATCGCCGGTTCAAGCACTAATAATCCCCATAGCAGACCGTCATGTTAGCTATGCACATAAGATAGCAAGCAGTTTTAAGAATGATGGTATCCGAGTTTGTGTTGACGACCGCTCTGAGAGGATGAATTTGAAAATAAGAGAGGCTCAACTGGAGAAAGTGCCGTATATGCTTATAGTCGGTGATAAAGAAATGGCTACATCCGGTGTCTCAGTTCGTTTAAGGAGTGGCGAGGATCTGGATATAAAAGCTCCGACAGAAGTTAAGAAGAGAATAAGAGCAGCTATTGAGGCTAGGTCATAAATACTACTCCAGGAGGTAGAAAGGGCATAATTAAAGAATTACCAATTAACGAGAGAATCAGAGCTAGAGAAGTTCGCCTCATTGGAGAAGACGGGAAGCAGTTTGGCGTAGTTCCTCTGCAAAAAGCATTACAAGCTGCTCGTGAGCGCGGCCTTGATTTGGTGCTGGTAGCAGTAGCGAATCCGCCAGTATGCCGCCTTCTTGATTATGGCAAATATAAGTATGAACAATCCAAAAAAGAACGCAGAGCCAAGAAGAGCCAGAAAGTTGGCTTGCTCAAGGAGGTTCGTTTAAGACCAAAGATAGAGGAACATGATTTACAGGCAAAAATTAGAACGACAAAGAAATTATTGGAGCAAGGCAATAAAGTAAAGTTAGTATTGAGGTTTAGAGGACGTGAAGTTGTTTATCCTGAACTGGGTTGGAAGGTGCTGCGTAAAGTAGTTGAAGCCTCGAAAAATATAGCTGTAGTAAGCAGTTCCGCTAATGACCAGAGGAGTATAGCCTTGGTCTTATCCCCGGTTTCTCTCAAAAAGGCAAAGGAGACAGAGACAGATGCCAAAACTTAAAACTCATAAAGGAGCGAGGAGCCGCTTTCATGTAACAGGTAGTGGCAAGCTCATGCGTGCTAAATGCGGTAAAAGTCACTTAAGACGGAAAAAGGCTCCTAGAACTAAGCGCCTCTACGATGAAATGATCATGACATCCTCAGCGGATAAGAAGAGAGTAAAGAGACTTTTGCCCTATAAATAGTTGAAGGAGGAGAAATGCTAGGTCTTTTAATTCCCATTTTTGGCATAGTCTTTGGTTGTGGAATAGCTTTACTGGCAATCTGGACTGAATACAAGAGAGATAGAGCCTTAATCGAGAAGGGATTATATCAGCCCGAAAAACCAAGGCCGTTGGGCCCTCCCGGTTGGGGATTTCTAATCGTTGGTTCTATCATGGCTGGGGTAGGCTTAGCACTCATTGTTAGTACTGTTGTTTTCCAAATAGGCAAAGCGACTGGTATACCTGGATTCATTTTTCTATTTATTGGTATTGCGCTGTTGCTAATTTCTTTTGTTGCTAAAAAGAAAGATACAATGTCCAAAAGTTAAAGGAGGAAGAACTTGCCACGAGCCAGAAGCGGAAAAGTCACCCACAAGCGACATAAAAAAGTACTCGAGCTGACTAAGGGACATCGAGCGGCTAGACACAAGCTTTATAGAATTGCTCACGAGTCCATGCTTCATGCCTTAGATTATTCCTATCGTCATCGTCGCGAGCGAAAAGGTGATTTCAGGAAGCTATGGATTGCGCGCATTAATGCTGCAGCACGGGAGAGAGGACTTACATATAATCAATTTGTGGCGGGATTGAAAAAAACAAATGTAGAAATCAACCGCAAGATGTTAGCTGAGATGGCAGTTAAAGACCCTGCAGGATTTGATACATTAGCAGCTTCGATAATCGAGAGTAACTCGTCTCGCCCGTAATGATGTTACGCTTGAGAATTCTAGGAATTTTGAACAAGGATAACATTACTTGACAGTCAATGCTGAAGCAACTCAGAGATCTTCACGCGCAAGCTCTCGATGAGCTAGATAAAGTTGATAATTCTCGAGAGCTAGAGTTGTGGCGTGTTCGTCACCTAGGGAAGAAAAGCACTTTAACTGAAATTCTACGTTCTTTGGCTACTTTGCCCCTGGAAGAACGACCCAAAATAGGCGCACTAGCTAACGAAATTAAGAAAACTTTAGAGTCAAGCCTGGAAGAGAAGAAAAAATTACTACAGGAGGCTCTTTTGAGCTCTCCTCAAAAATCAGCAAGATTAGATGTTACCTTGCCTGGTCGGGCTCTACCGATAGGTCGTCTTCACCCCACCACTCAAATACTTAATGAAATTTGTGATGTTTTCAAAAACATGGGCTTTCAAGTAATTGAAGGACCCGACGTGGAGTGGGATTACTACAACTTTGAAGCCCTAAATATTCCTGAGCACCATCCGGCACGGGAAATGTTTGCTACCCTATGGATAGATACAGATGTGGGAGGCAAAGCCAGACTTTTGCGCACCCACACTTCCCCAATGCAGATCAGGATGATGGAGAGAGAACGTCCGCCAATAAGAGTTATAGTACCGGGGCGAGCTTACAGGTATGAAGCGACTGATGCCACTCATGAGTCGATGTTTTATCAGGTTGAAGGTTTAGCTGTGGATAAGGGCATCACCCTGGCTGATTTAAAAGGCACTTTATTTGACTTATGCCGCTGCCTTTTTGGTGAGGAACGGAAAGTGCGCTTCCGCTGCGATTACTTTCCTTTTGTGGAACCAGGAGTGGAGGTGGCTATAGGATGTTCAGGTTGCGATGGAGCTGGCTGCCGGTTGTGTGGCTACAGCGGCTGGATTGAAATATTGGGAGCGGGGATGGTGCATCCCGACGTCCTGGCACGCGTCGATATCGATCCCGAGCTTTACAGTGGTTTTGCTTTCGGGCTGGGGGTCGAGCGTATACCTATGCTGCACTATGGTATAGACGACATCCGCCTCTTTTATAGCAATGACCTCAGATTTTTGAGGCAGTTCTAAATTTTAAGGTAACAACATGAAAGTTTCTCTCAAATGGCTCAGGGATTATGTTGACATAATACTTCCACCCAAAGAATTAGCTGAAAGATTAACCATGGCTGGTATGGAGGTCAAAGCCATACATACCATTGGCAACACCTGGGACAAGATGGTGATAGGGGAGGTGGTAGCTGTAAATCCTCATCCTAATGCCGACCGCCTTAAGTTAGCCACAGTTGAACTTGGCACTGAACAAATCACTGTAGTGTGTGGTGCCCCCAATGTCAGAGTTGGCCAGAAGGTTCCCTTTGCGCATGTAGGAGCCCGGCTTATAAATGGTCATACCGGAGAAGCTATGTCTCTAAAACCGGCTAAAATTCGTGGCGTAGTTTCCGCAGGCATGATTTGCTCCGAGAAGGAGCTGGGGATTTCTGAGAATCACGAAGAGATTTTGGTATTGCCTCCAGACGCGCCCATAGGCATGGCTCTTAGTGCTTACCTGGGCGATGTAATTTTTGACTTAGATATAACACCTAACCGCCCGGATTGCTTATCGGTAATCGGTATTGCAAGAGAGATTGCGGCTTTAACCGGTGAACCACTCCGTTTGCCCGAAATTCATTATACCGAACTAGAAGATTCAATAGGCTCTTTTGCTTCTGTTGACATAGCAGAGCCAAACCTATGTCCCAGGTACTGTGCTAGTTTAATCACCGGAATTAAGATAGCCCCTTCCCCGAGCTGGCTACAGCGCCGTCTGAATAGCTATGGAATGCGTCCCATTAACAACGTGGTTGATATCACTAATTATGTGATGCTGGAATATGGACAGCCTTTGCACGCTTTTGATTATCATAAGCTCAAGGGGAAACAGATTATCGTTCGCAGAGCCGGAAATGGTGAAACCATAACTTCGCTCGATGGAACAAAGCGCACTCTTAGCTCGGATATATTGGTTATCGCCGATAAAGAAGAGGCTGTTGCTGTAGCCGGAATCATTGGTGGTCTGAATTCTGAAGTTACAGACAAAACTGATACTATCCTCCTGGAGTCAGCAAATTTTGACCAAGCAGTCATTCATCGAGGCTGTGGGTATCTACAACTTCAGAGCGAAGCCTCGGTTCGTTTTGGCAAAGGGCTTAATAGTGAGCTTCCGCCATTGCCTCTGAAGCGTGCTACTCAATTAATACTAGAGCTAGCCGGCGGCAGAGCAGCCAAGGGTGTAATTGATGTTTATCCCGGAAAATCAGCCCCAAAGCTCATATCACTCACCGCCCGGGAGGTGGAGCGCCTTTCAGGCTTGAAGGTCAATATTGCTGAAGTTATTAAGGTCTTAAAAGCTTTGGGCTTTGAGTGCCAAGAGAGCAATTCAGATTTGCAGATTTCGACGTCCAGTCCTTATTGGCGCAGCGACATTAAATGTTCTGCTGACCTTGTGGAGGAAGTAGTTCGCATCATTGGTTATGAAAAAATCCCAATTACCAGACTCAGTTCTCCTTTACCTTCACAAAAGTCAAAACTGTCACCAGCAATCCGGCAAAGGGACTTCAAGGATAAATTGCGCAATATTCTGACTGGCTTTGGCTTCCAAGAGATATTGACTTATTCGCTGGTCAGCCTGAAAAATTTGCAAAATCTTTCCCCAAATCTTAAGTTGAAAACTATGCCGTTAAAGGTAGCTAACCCTATGACGAGGGAACAAGAATATCTGCGTATCACTTTACGGGCTGGTCTGCTGTCCACATTAGCACATAACCAAAAATTTGAATCGGCAGGCATAAGACTGTTTGAAATTGGCAAGGTATTCTTACCGCAGCACCCTCCTGTCATTGCAAGCGAAGCGAAGCAATCTCAAGTAGAAAGGGAACTACCCAAGGAAAAAGAGATGCTCTGTGCTGTACTCAGCGGATTAAGATCGGAATTATCCTGGCATACTACCAAAGAGGTGCTCGATTTCTTTGACGCCAAAGGGATAGTGGAAAATATCTTGAACCAATTGGGGTTGAAGGTGAGTTTTGATATTAGTGATGATGAAACTTTATTCCCGGGAAGAGGAGCTAACGTAATCGCTGAAGGTGACAAGGTGGGTATTGTAGGAGAGTTACATCCTAAAGTGGGACAAGCCTTTGAGCTTTCTGGCACTGCTTGCCTTATAGAAATTGACTTGGAAAAAGTGTTGACCAAAATTACGGATATAAAGAGATACCAACCTATTCCGCGGTTTCCTAGTGTAACCAGGGATATCGCTTTAGTAGTAGATGAGCAAGTTAACTATGGAAGAGTAGAAGAAATAATCCAAAGGTTTCCACTGGTAACAAAGGTAACTCTCTTTGACCTCTATCACGGGGAGCAAATACCCCAGGGCAAGAAATCTTTTGCCATAAGGATTATCTACCAGTCGCCCAGCCATACCTTGACCGACGAAGAAGTTGACCAAACCCAAGAACAGATGCTCGCTAGGCTAAATCAGGAACTGGGCGCTACTCTGCGGGACTGAGTTGGTCAAGGAAGGGTAAAACATCTATATTTATATCTAGCCATAGCTTGCTTTATTTTTGGAGCATTTTGATATACCTTGCTGCTCGACTACAACAGTAAGCTAAAGCCGATTAGGATTGCGAGCTCGCAGTCTCGTCTAGAAGCTTCTTCACCCGTACCGCCAAATTATCCAAAGGCAAAAGCTGGACTTCTTTCTCCCTGCGCCACTTAGCCTCTACACTCTGGCTCTGTAAAGTGCGTGGAGACAAGGTCAATCGCAGTGGTATTCCCATAAGATCAGCATCGTTGAATTTGATGCCGGGGGAATCATCACGGTCATCAAAAAGCACTTCGATGCCTTCGCTCTGTAATTCTTGATAAATTTTCTCTGCCGTAGGGAGGACTGCTGACTTCTCCAAATTCAGAGGGCAAAGGTAGACTTGGTATGGAGCGATACAGAACGGCCAGATGATACCTTTGTCGTCGTGGCTTTGCTCCACTATAGCTGCCAACAGACGCCCCAGTCCAATGCCGTAACTGCCCATAACGATAGGTTGGGATTTGCCATCCTTATCTAAGAAAGATGCCCCGAATTTCTCACTGATGAAGGTTCCCAGCTTGAACACGTGGCCCACTTCGATGCTTCGGGTACAGGAAAGTTTGTTGCCACACTTGGGGCAGCTATCGCCGGAGCGTGCCAGGGCGATATCAGCCATGAGGTCAACCTGGAAGTCTCTGGGGAAGTTGGCATTCCTGAAATGATATCCCGGCTTATTAGCGCCAACCACGAAGTTGGAGCCCAGAGTTATAGAATCATCAGCCACAACCTTGATTCTCTTGACATCGATGGGTGAAGCAAATCCAGCTACAAGTCCGGCTTCGCCTACCTCTTCTTCCGTGGCTAATCGAAGGTCAGAACATTTTAGCTTATTTCTTAGTTTCGTTTCGTTGACTTCTAAATCACCCCGAATGACAACAAAGACAAATTCCCCGTCAGCATAGTAAAACACAGCCTTAAGAGTTTGACTTGATGGTACACCCAGGAAACCCGCTACTTCCTCTATAGTTTTTGTCGCCGGCGTGGCTATTTCTTCCAAAGGGAGCATGAATTCAGCATTGGTTCTTGTCTTTATAAATTGAGCCTTCTCGGCATTGGCGGCATATCCACAGTTGGAACAATAGGTGACTTCGTCCTCACCATCCTCAGTGAGGACCATGAACTCGTGGGAGTCCTTGCCCCCTATAGCACCGCTATCAGCCTCCACCATCAACGCCGGCAAGCTGAGACGAGCATAGATGTTCTTGTAAGCCTGGCACATCTTCTGGTAACTCTCATCCAGTCCAGCTTCATCAGCATCAAGGCTGTAAAGATCTTTCATGATAAACTCGCGGACTCTTAACAAGCCGCCGCGAGGTCGGGGTTCATCACGAAGCTTGGTCTGTATTTGATAGGGCAGGAGAGGAAGGTCGCGATAGCTCTTCACATAGCGGCGGGCAAGGTCAGCGACGACTTCCTCGTGTGTCGGTCCCAGAGCCAGCCGACGCTCTTTGCGATCGGTCAAAGTGAATAGAGACTTGCCGAAAGACATGTACCGGCCTGATTGCTGCCACAGCTCAAGAGGTTGTAACACGGGGAGCATCAATTCCTGTCCGCCAGCCTTATCCATTTCCTCTCTGATTATGTTCTCTATCTTTTTTAGTACCCGCCAGCCCATAGGCAAGTAACAGTAAATTCCGGCTGCCTCCTGAGCAATCATACCGCTTCTGAGCAATAGCTGATGGCTTACGCTCTCCGCCTCTGCCGGCGTTTCTCTTAAAGTCTTGCCAAAAAGTTTAGAAAAGCGCATTGTTTCTACCTCTACTCTAATTCTTTTCTATCGAGAGAGCCTACTTCTGCCATCAAGGCATTCAGGAAGCCTTTTTCTTCCACTATGTTAACTACCTCTCCTTTCCTAAATATAGCACCTTTGCCCTTGCCACAGGCAATACCCACGTCGGCATCCTTAGCCTCGCCAGGGCCATTGACCACACAGCCCATAACTGCCACTTTGATAGGTTTGTTTATTTCTTTAAGGCGTTCACTCACTACCTCAGCTAGGGCAATGATATCAACTTCAGCCCGGCCACAGGAAGGGCAGCTTACCAGAATTGGACCTCGCTGGCGAAGTCCCAGGCTTTTAAGAATTTCATACGCTACGAATACTTCTTCACAGGGATGAGCGGTGAGGGAAACGCGTATGGTGTCGCCAATCCCTTGATAGAGAAGTATGCCGATTCCTATAGTGCTGCGTATGGCTCCTGTCCGGGGAAGCCCAGCTTCTGTGATGCCCAGATGTAGGGGATAGGGCATTTTATCGGCAATCAGTTGATAAGCCTGAATGGTGGTAAGAACATCAAAGGCTTTAAGGGAGACCTTGATTAAATCAAAGTCCAGGCTTTCTATAAGCCTTATCTGCTCTAATGCCATGTTGACCATGCGCTCAGCCGTTGGAGCATCAGGCTGAAAATTGGCAGGTAAACTGCCAGCATTGACTCCGATACGGATAGGTACTTCTCTCTCTTTGGCAGCAGCTATCACCCTGGCAATCTGTTCTTTGTCTCCTATGTTGCCGGGATTGAGGCGCAGCCCATCAACACCAGCCTTCAGTGCATCCAGAGCCAAGCGGTAGTCGAAATGTATATCGGCGATAATAGGTAGCGAGACGCTTTTCTTTATAGTGGCTATGCTTTCAGCCGCTTCTCTGTTAGGGACTGCCACTCGAACAATTTCACAACCAGAGTCCTCCAATTCCTTAATCTGGTTTATGGTGGCAGGGATATCACGTGTATCGGTCTTGGTCATGGACTGCACCACGATAGGAGCACCGCCACCAACAGTTGCTTTACCAATTTTTAAAGGTTTGGAGGTTCGTCTAATCATAATCCGAAACCCTTCGGTATGCGCCAGATGTCTACAAAGGTTATTAGAATTACAAGTGCAATTAAGAAGGCAGTGCCGATAGTATATGCCAGATGCACAGTTCGAGGGGAAAGACGCTTTCCGCGTCTACACCCCTCAATGAACGCCACAAGCATCCCTCCTCCATCCAGAGGAGGGATGGGGAGGAAATTAAATATAGCTAGACCCAGGCTGATCATACTGGCCATAAATAGCATGCTGCTGAAGCCAGAAGAACGCACTACCTCCACCGTTAACTGACCAGCACCTATCGGCCCTACCAGTGCCTTATCGGGAGATTCTATGATTTGAGGAATAGCCTCTATTATGAGTACAGGCATATAAATAATGTACCTGGCTCCCTGATAGGCTGCCTTCCACACGGGAAGTCGCTCTTGTTCGATATGAGCCCCTTCCACCCATTGTAGCTCTACACCGGGCAGGGTTTCGTAGCCGTTATTGGTCAGAGAAATTGAAACCGCCTCCCCGTCGCGAAGCAAAATCATATTTATTTTTTCACCTTTCGCAACAGGGCTCAAGACACTAGACATACTGTCTTCGTTGTATATAAGCTGGCCATTGATGCTGTGGATAGCATCACCGGGTCTGATGCCAGCTTTGTAAGCTGGTGAGCCTTCCTCTACTTGACTCACAATATTCCACCAAAGATAGACGCCGATTTTTAATTGCTGCGATTCTGGATCGAGTTCCGGCTTCAACGAGATTTCCTCTTCTTGCCCGTTACTCAGCAGATGTAAAGTTATGTCTTCCCCTTCTTCGGCTGAATTTAGTATATCCTGCACATCTCCCTGTGTATGAACAGGTTGCCCCTCCACCTCCAAGATTATATCCCCAGGCTCAATACCAACTTCTTCTGCAGGAGAATTTTCTGCTACAGCACGCACCATGAGTCCATTGCTGGCGATAACAGATACAGGTAGCGCAATAAAAGCACAGAGGAGAACAAACGCCAGAAAGATATTGACCAGCGGACCGGCAGCATAGATTCCTAACCTGGTCCAGGGTCCTTTGCCAGCCAGGCTTCGAGGCACAGTAGGGTCATTTTCTCCAGCAACCTTAACAAAGGCTCCTATAGGTATGGCGTTAATTGAGTATATTGTCTCACCACGTTTAATAGCAAAAAATCGTGGAGGAACACCTATGCCGAATTCTTCTACCTTGACTCCGGCACGCCTAGCAGTAATGAAATGCCCTAATTCATGAAGACACATTGCCACGAATAGAGCTACTATAAAGAGAATAATAATTACAGCAATGTTCATCTCTTATCTCTCTATCCCAGGATTGCTCCGCTGTTCAGGCTCCGGAAAGTAACCAGGGGAAAGGTGTGCGGCGTATTCTCTTGCCCAAGCATCAGCAGCCAGTATTTCCTCTAATGATGGTTGGGGGATATTCCGATGTTGCTCCAGCGTTTTTTGTACAATTTTGGCTATATCAGTAAAACTTATTCTGTGGCTGAGAAAAAGCTCTACAGCCACCTCATCCGCGGCGCAAAGCACCGCCGGGTAAGTTCCTCCTGATTTGCCAGCATCCATTGCCAGTTTGAGACAGGGAAATTTCTCATAGTCCACAGGTTCAAAGTTCAGTGACTGGATTTTCTCCCAATCAAGACGAGGGAGTTCTGAATTAGACCATCTACGGGGATAAGAAAGAGCATATTGAATAGGCAGCCGCATGTCAGGCCAGCCAAGCTGAGCTTTCAGAGAGCCATCTATAAACTCCACCATGGAATGAATGATAGACTGGGGATGAATTAATATTTCAATACTATCAAAGGGAAATGAGAAAAGCCAGTGAGCTTCGATAACCTCTAATCCCTTATTCATAAGGGTTGCTGAATCTATGGTTACCTTCCTTCCCATCTTCCATACAGGGTGTTGAAGGGCTTGCTCGGGAGTTACCTCGGTCAATTGTGATTGTGAATAATGATAAAAAGGTCCACCAGAGGCTGTTAAAAAAATCCTCTGAGGTTTACTTTCTTCCCCTTGCAAGCACTGCCAGATGGCACTGTGTTCACTATCAATAGGCAGGATTTGTGCTTGGTGGAGGCTGGCTTCACGAGTAATAATTTCACCAGCCATCACCAATACCTCCTTACTGGCTAGAGCAACCGTCTTGCCTGCCTGTAAAGCCGCTAGAGTAGGTCTTAGTCCTGCCTTACCCGCAGTGGCTACGATAACGAAGTCGACCTCAGGGTGACTGGCAATTTCTTCTGCAGACAAAAATTTCCCGCCGTAGCTAATGTCAGGCTTAGCAGAGGAATAAAACATTCTGGGCCGAAATTCCTTGATTTGTCTTTTCAAAAGCTCAAGATTTTTATTCCCTGTCAGGGCTACTACTTTTAATTCGTCAGGCAGGGCACGGATTACATCCAGGGCTTGCCGTCCTATGGAGCCAGTCGAGCCCAGGACAGCTATCCTTTTCACACCACCCATAGTACATATTATCATTCAATAAACGATGAATTACAACCTTTGGAACAGGTATTTGAAGGCAAACCTCACTTGGAACAATTGCTAGACAGGTTAGGGGGAAAATTTAGGCTATTAATAGTTTATATGAAGGATTAACATTAATTGCAGTAATGTAAAACTCAACAAGATGTCATTTGCCAAGGCTGAGATACATGGGTAACACTTATAGTATGTTTATCCCGATATAATCGGGTTTGCCATGAGGAGTCATCAGTATGAGAAAGCCAGCCAGCTTCTACTCCGATGAAATCGGAGAAAGCCCATTGTCCCGACAAGTCTGGAGCAGACAGATAATGGAAGTGAGTTTTCCCGAGCGTTCGAAACGGCTATCGCCAGGTTAGGTATTCAAAGGTACTTCTCCAGGGTCAAAACCCCAAAGGATAACCCGGAAATAGAGAGGTTCAATGAGACCTTAGAGTATGAATGGCTTTACAACTTCAATCTATCTTTAGACCCTGAAGAGTTCAATCCCCGGCTGACCGAACGGCTTATAGAATATAATTTCCACCGCCCGCACTAATCTCTTGCCTATTTTACTCCTGTAGTATATTGAAAAGAGACTTGCTAAAATCCGCAATCCAGTGTTACCTATGTATCTCAGCCACGCAGTTTGCTATTTTCTTTGATGTGTGCTAAAATACAAATAAGCTGGCGTTTGGAATTGGAAACCACGGCAGATCGCGCCTGTGAGTCCTGTAAGCTTGCGGCAGATCACAGGCCATGCCTAGAACCTACCAAGTTTCGCCCACAATAGTTGACCGAGATTTACGTAATCAACTATATCAGGCCAACGACTATACTGAAGAGTCCATATGGCTAATAACGCCATAAACTAACTTCATTATACGTAATACTACATAACGCTAAGTAAGGATAAGAAAGGAGAGCAGAGAATGAAAAGAAGCAAAGAGGAATTCTTTGAAGACGCCAAGACAAGGGCAATAATTTACCTGCTAGGTATTGGAGGAGTTTATCAGTATGCCTCAGATTTGCCCAAAGAAAAAATCTTTAAGATTATCTCCCGTCATAGTAAATTAAGCTAAAAATAGAAGAAGGGGAACAGTGCAGGTAAAGACCAAAGTGGATTTACAACCATATGTGAAGATTTGGCATGATGTAGTGCCTTATTCACTAAAGCACGATTCAGATTATAAGTCATTGTTTGATAATACCCCATTGAATGATAACAATTACAAGGCATTGATTGATAATACATAATAGTATATCACTGCCCCGACAAATATGAGGCTATCGAAGCGGTCAAGAATGCCACCATGTCCCGGTAGCAAATTACCTGATTCTTTCACCCCCATATTACGCTTGAGCAATGATTCAACCAGGTCACCGAGCTGAGCAAAGAGGCTGACAAGAAAGCCGAGGAGTACAATTTGCCAATATTTAAAAACAAAAGGAGCCCCCAGCTTAAGAGAGATGAGGTTAAGGATCATTGCTGTTACAATCGCCCCCAGAATGGCACATGTTAAGCCTCCTATCGCTCCTTCCCAAGTTTTAGACGGACTTATAGCGGGAGCCATTTTATGCCTGCCTCTAGCCCGGCCGATAAAAAAAGCACCTGTATCGTTGGCAAATGTAGTCAACATGGCTAAATAAACCCAATTTCGACCATACTCTGAACCATCTCCTAAACCACGTAAATTCAGCCAGTAGCTGAGCATCCAACCTACATAGAGGACACCCGCTATTGTCCACGCCCAGTTGCGGAATGTCTTTTCTCTTGATGGACGGCATAATAGCCAAATCAGAGAAATCAACGTAGTGGCAGTAATAACCACAGGTAAAACATCAGGGCTCCTGTAAAGATAATGAGGGCTTAAGACAAGTGCCAGCGCCCATAGTAAGCCCAAATAAAGCAAAGGCTCTCTCCTGTCAAAATTGGCCATCCGATAGAACTCGTATGTGCCGCCTAATGCTGCTGCAGCTATAAGAATAGTAAACCAGGGGATACCAAACCAGATGGCAAAAACAAGGAGGGGCACACCAACAGCGGCAGTGGTGACTCTTTGTTTGAGCATAGCTCTATTTTAACAGCTTTTGAGCCGCTGTAGGCTTGCTAATATCTAGTCTCGTAAATGCGTTTCATCAGGTGAGCATCATGTCAGATATGTTGTCCTGAACAGTAGCGACAGCTCTCTCAAGTCTTTGCTATCTCTCAAAATGGTAGCTCTCGTGAAAACTATGTGTGATATACATAGCCCATCTTTCAGCTTTCCTTAAGCCATAATAAATTCTGGAGAAATCTACAGTTCCTTCACAAAAAGGGATGCCTTGAGCTAAATACTACTATCAAGTCCGCTGGAGCAGTTCCACTGCTCCTTGTTGTATCTCTAACCAGTTATTGCGAGCCTTTTTCCCGGCTATCAATGAGGAGAATTATATTTCCCGTATTTCTCTTTCCTTATTCTGCCCCAATTCACTCACCTTATCCACGCAAACCTCTGTAAGCTGGTCTATTTTCTTAGTATTATTTTTAAGTTCATCTTCCGATATTTCTTTGTTCTTCTCCATCGCTCGTAACTTCTCAATGCCGTCTCTTCTTATATTGCGTATAGCAATCCGCCGTTCTTCCACCCTCTTAGCCACTAGCTTGACCAATTCATTACGCCGTTCTTCACTGAGGGGTGGAACTACCACCCGAATTACATTGCCATCATTCATAGGATTAAGGCCGATGTTAGCTTTAAGAATGGCTCTTTCAATGTCGCGTAATGATGTACGGTCCCAGGGTTGAATAATAATTAAATTAGCCTCAGGTATGGACATGGTAGCAAGCTGATATAGCGGGACAGGAGAGCCATGATAGTCGACTACGATGTTGTCAAGCAGAGCTGTAGTAGCACGCCCAACCCGGATGGCAGCTAACTCTTTAACTAAACCATCTATGGCCTTCTGCATTCTGAGGTTCAGTTCAGTTAGTAATTCATCCAACATGGCTTAGTGATCAACACCAAGCTCGAACCTGGCAAACCTGCGTACTTTTATATTCTCGCCTACTTTCGCAATTGTTTCGGTAATAATTTCGTTAACGGTTTTAGCAGGTTCCTTAATAAAAGGTTGACTGAGAAGGCAAACTGCTTGTGGGTCCATTTCTGCTTTTGGTGGCATCTCTTCAATAGTGACGAATTGTGGGGAAGCAGCAGCCACCTGCATAGCCAGGTCGCGAGCAAGTTCTCTAAATTCAGCGGTTCGGGCTACAAAGTCGGTTTCACAATTCAACTCTACCAATGCTCCTATGCGCTTAGTATGATGGATATAAGCTTCGATTATGCCCTCAGTGGTAACCAAATTCTTCTTCTTTTCAGCGATTGCTATCCCGCGCTGCTTCAAGAGTTCAATTGCCTTTTCTATATCACCATTTGCTTCCAACAAAACCTTATTGCAGTCCAATATGCCTGCATTAGTTCTATTTCTCAACTCCTTTACTGCTTGAACTGAGATTTTCATGTAGATGCAATTTCTCCTTCTGTTTGCTTTGGCTTCCCCGATTCATCTGGTTTCTTTGGCTCATCATGCTCTTTCTGTTCGTCCGGTTCCTCCGGCTCAAAGGTATAAGAGCCTAGAATCTCAACCGCTTCTTCACGCTCTTCTTCAGCAACCAATTTAGCAGCTCCTGCCTCTGCGGAAAACGCCTCAGCTTTACCTTCAATTACAGCATCAGCTATTTTGCTACAAATCAATTTAATCGCCTTAACAGCATCATCATTAGCAGGAATAGGATAGTCGATGCCATCGGGGTTACAATTGGTATCCACAATAGCAACTACGGGTATACCCAATTTTTTTGCTTCAGTAAAGGCAATCTTATCTTTAATAGGATCAGCAATAAAGAGGGCTCCAGGAAGAGTAGTCATTTCCTTAAATCCCCCCATTTGAGTATTTAGGTGAAAAATTTCCTTTTCTATCTTCACACGTTCCTTTTTGGGTAAGAGGTCAAGTTCGCCTTTATCTCTTTTATTTTCTAAACGAACTAAGTGATCGATCCTAGCTTGTATAACAGCAAAGTTAGTTAACATGCCACCTAGCCATCTTTGATTAACATAACTCATACCACATCTTGTAGCCTCTTCTTCTATGGTTTGCTGCGCCTGCCTCTTGGTGCCGACGAAAAGAATGCTTTGCCCGCGAGCTGCTAAATCCTGGACAAAAGCGCAGGCTTTTCCTAACATGTCAACTGTCTGCTCCAAATCAATGATATGAATGCTATTGCGCTGGGTAAAAATATATTTCTTTGCTTTGGGATGCCAGTAGCTTGTGTGATGCCCAAAGTGGGCACCAGCTTCTAGTAACTGTTTTAACAAAGTATTATTTATCATAACTATAATTTCAGATGATATTTATCAGCAAAATCGGTATAATGTAACATGATTGGTTTAGTTAATGCAACAGGGCAAGTATTCCAACTGTCCTGGATTAGTCATTGGTATTTAAAAATAATTCTGGCAAATATTTTGCTGCTCAGTTGATGATTTCAAGGGTTGTGTTTTAGTTGACATTGCATTTACTCTTATTTATACTATTGAGCCAAAATTTGAGGTGAAAGTTGCCCGAGTAGCACAATGGTAGAGCAACCGACTTGTAATCGGTAGGTTGGTGGGTTCGAATCCCCCCTCGGGCTAGGTTTTCAGGATATTTTATGATAAGCTTATATCAAGGAGGGGTGCCGGAGTGGTTAATCGGAGCAGACTGTAAATCTGCCGCCTGTACGGGCTACGTGGGTTCGAATCCTACCCCCTCCATTAAAAAGCGCAGGAGGCCCACATAGCTCAGCAGGTAGAGCACGTTCTTGGTAAGAACGGGGTCACCAGTTCGAATCTGGTTGTGGGCTTTGAGATAAAAGGAGGTTAAAATGGCTAAAAAAGTTTATGAGCGTGTTAAACCACATGTAAATGTGGGCACTATAGGGCATGTCGACCATGGGAAGACCACGTTGACTGCAGCTATAACTCAGGTGTTATCTAAAGCGGGTCTTACGGACTTCCGTAGCTTTGATTCTATCGATAATGCTCCTGAAGAAAAAGCTCGTGGGCTAACGATAGCTATTTCTCATATCGAGTATGAGACTGAGAAGCGTCATTACTGTCACGTGGACTGTCCTGGACACGCTGACTACATCAAGAATATGATAACAGGAGCTGCTCAGATGGATGGGGCTATTTTAGTGGTCGCTGCTGATGACGGTCCTATGCCGCAAACCAGAGAACATATCCTTCTGGCTCGGCAAGTAGAAGTTCCCCGCATAATAGTAGCCCTCAATAAAGCAGACCTGGTGGATGACCCCGAGTTATTAGACCTGGTGGAAATGGAAATCAGAGACTTATTGAAAAAATATGAATTTCCCGGCGACGAAGTACCAATTGTGAGATTAAGTGCTCTCAAAGCTCTGGAATGCGGCTGCGGTAAAAGAGATTGCTCTTGGTGTGGATCTATATGGAAATTGATGGATGCCATAGACGAGTATATTCCTCTACCACAGAGAGAGCGTGATAAACCCTTCCTGATGCCAATAGAAGACGTGTTCAGCATAAAAGGGCGAGGCACGGTACCTACAGGCCGAGTGGAACGGGGAGTAATCAGAGCCGGCGACGAAGTGGAGATAGTGGGATTAAAGGAGACAAAGAAGACAGTAGCAGTTAGCTTGGAGATGTTCCATAAGACCATGGAGGAAGCGGAGGCTGGCGATGCTGTTGGAGTTCTGTTGAGGGGCCTAGATCGAGGTGAAGTAGAGCGAGGACAAGTACTAGCGAAACCTGGCACGGTCAAGCCTCACACTGAAGCCGAGGTTGAAGTATATATTTTGACCAAGGAGGAAGGGGGCAGGCACACACCTTTCTTTAATGGATATAAGCCGCAGTTCTATATTAGAACTCTGGACGTTACGGGCGAAATAATACTTCCCGAAGGCGTGGAGATGGCCATGCCTGGTGACAGTCTGGCTCACATGAAGATTAAAACCATCGTACCTGTGGCTATGGAGGAAGGCTTGCGCTTCGCCATCAGGGAAGGCGGCAGGACAGTCGGTGCTGGTGTCATTACTAAAGTTATATCGTGAGCACAGTTTACTAAAAATTTGCGGACACTTAGACGAAAGTGGCTAAGAAAAAGGGCGACCTACGTGTAATTATTCATCTGGCTTGTAAGCAATGCCTGCGGAGGACGTATACTACGGTTAAGAACAAGAAGAACGATCCGCAGCGGCTAGAGTTAAATAAATTCTGCCCTCATTGCCGTAGCTATGTTCTTCATCGAGAAACAAAGTAACTTATGACAAGCCATACTAAGAAAGCTCCAGGGACTAAGTCTGCCCCAGCCAGAAAGTCGAGATTCAGTTTCTTTCGCGAGGTAGTAGCAGAACTGCGAAAAGCACACTGGCCAACGAGGCAGGAAGCTTTAAGGCTGAGTCTTCTAGTTCTCATTGTGTGTGCTGCCGTGGGAGCTATTTTGGGTGCTTTAGATTATGGCTTTTACAGATTGTTTACTGATTTAATTCTAGGTGGTTAGTAGTCAATGGTTAATGGAGAATGGTATTTATTGTATGTCTCTTCAGGTCATGAGGAGCAGGCTAAGAGGAATTTAGAGCAACGTATCAAATATATGGATGCGGGTGATAAGATATTTAATGTGGTGATACCCACAACAAAAGAGATTGAAATCAAAGCTGGAAAGCGGCATACAATGACTAAGAAAGCTTTCCCAGGTTATATCATGGTGAACATGAAATTAGACGAACATAGCTGGGATATGGTACGTAATACCCCTGGCGTTGCAGGATTTGTAAATGCCGGTGTTAAACCTGTTCCTCTACCCGAACATGAGGCGAGTGCTATCTTGCAACGCATGGAAGAAGCTCCTACCGAGGTTAAAATGAATTTCAAGGAGGGAGATAGCGTGCGTGTAACAAGTGGGCCTTTTATTGACTTTATCGGCAAAGTGGAGCAAGTGAACCTGAACAAAGGTAAGGCGATAGTTTTGCTATCAATCTTCGGCCGGGAAACGCCTGTAGAATTGGACCTCTTGGGGGTAGAAAAAATATAGTGTGCCCCGATTAGATGTTCAGAAAATTAATGAAAGAGAGAATCGGCAATGGCGAAGAAAGTTAAAGCGGTTATTAAGTTGCAGATACCCGCAGGTCAAGCTACTCCTGCACCCCCCGTCGGGCCTGCTTTAGGGCAACATGGGATTAATATTATGGCTTTTTGTAAGGAATACAATGAGCGAACTTCCTCTCAAGAAGGTTTCATCGTTCCTGCTGAGATAACTGTATATGCGGATCGGTCTTTTAGCTTTGTGACCAAGATGCCACCTGCTTCTGATCTATTACGACGTGCTTTGGGAGTGGAAAAGGGTAGCGGAAATCCTGTGAGCGAGAAAGTAGGGAAGATAAGCAAAGATAAACTTTATGAGATCGCACGAAACAAAATGAAGGATCTCAATACGACTGATATTGATAAGGCAGCTAGCATTGTTGCCGGCACGGCTCGGAGCATGGGAGTTGAGATAGAATGATTTTGAGTTCTCAAAAATTGTAGGATTTTGAAGGTATAAGTAAATGGCAAAACATGGTAAGAAATACCAGGAAGCTAGTAAGCTTCTAGATAAATCGAAATCTTATTCACCTGAAGAAGCAATCGAGTTAGCTAAAAAGGCTTCCTACGCTAGATTTGATGAAACAGTTGAACTCCATTTGAAGATGGGAGTCAATCCACGTAGTGCTGATCAACAGGTGCGTGGTGTAGTTCTACTGCCTAATGGGCTGGGGAAAAAGACTCGGGTGCTTGTCTTTACTCAAGGTGAAGGGATAAAGTTGGCACAGGAAGCAGGCGCTGATTATGCCGGAGCGGATGAACTTATTAAGCAAATAGAAGGTGGCTGGCTTGAATTTGATGTGTCTATTGCCACTCCTGATATGATGCCCAAAGTAGCCAAGCTCGGTCGTATTTTGGGGAGGCGGGGATTGATGCCTAATCCCAAGGCTGGAACTGTAGTCCCCCCTCAGGACTTGCCTCGAGTTATAAATGAAGCTCGTAAAGGTAGAACTGAATTTCGTTTGGATAGAACAGCCATCATCCATTTGCCTATCGGAAAAATCAGCTTTGATAAAGACAAACTCATAGAGAACCTAGCAGCGGTAGTGGAAGCCATTGTTAAAGCAAAGCCCAGTGGAGCTAAGGGGCAATATATCAGAAGTGCTTCCCTGTCCACTAGCATGGGGCCGGGATTCAATCTGGATATTACATCTCTGTTGGCTGTGTCAGGTCTTTTAGGCAGGTAATTCAGTCCAGGCTGTAATGCACCCTCCATCTATATCTCCGTACATCACGGCAATACTGAAAAGATTGTCAAGGTAATGGCGAATGCTCTTAATGCCGACTTATTACGGGTGAAGCAAAGGGATACAAGTATGCTTGAGCAATATGATTTAATCGGTTTTGGCTCAGGGATTTATTTTGGCAAATATCATAAAAGCTTACTGGATTTCGCTGATATACTACCCATGCTTAGAAATAAAAAACGTTCATTTTTTCGACAACTTGAGTGGGTAAGTGGCTCCTGCCGATGAAGCAATCCTAAAACTCCGGAGCTCGGTAACCCCTCTCCAATTGCAAACTTAGTATTAATCCCACCACTTTTTAGCAATAGGCATGGCGATTATTTCTTTTATCTCTAGTCTCTTCGCAGGATCTTTGTCGAATAGAGACGCAGGGTAGGTAGCTCGAAGTATAATGGCTGTATCCGCTCCTTTTCCCGATCCACCAACACCTATAACATCTTGGTAAGGAGCCACATAACCACAAGAAACTGCGGTCAAGGCAACATCCACGGCTACTTTCATTCCCTGACCAAAGCAATACAGTGTTTCCTTCACCAGTCGCTCGGGAGAAGTATCGGACCACCTGGCTGCTTCCACTACCGAGCTATGGAAAATGTAGGGCACCTTCTCCATGATGGTGACTCCGAAACTTTCTAACTCTTGCCTGAATTCCTGCTTGAGGCAAGGCCATTCCTCACCCCATTCCCGCCTGTATGGCGCTTCCGAGACACAAAACAACTCGGCTTTGCCTTTGAGGCTGCGGGCAAACGCAACAGCAGTTTCACCAGAGGTACTAGCGATGATGACTTGCTTGATTCCGGCAACTTCTAGCCGATGTGAAACGGCTTCGATTACCCCCTGTGTATTTTGTTCTCCCGCTTCGTCGAAGTAATAGACTTGTCTTTTGACCATTTTACTCATTGTTCCCCCTCCTGATGGTTATTTTCATTCCAGCGGCAACTTTCTTGAACATAGTAGCATCGCCGTGAATTTTACCGAATACAGTGACTGGGCTTGCTGGGCGAATTTCATCTCCATGACTTACAGGAGTAGGTCCGAAGAAGATGCAAAGGGCATCACCTTCAGGCCAATAGCCCAGCTCGCCGATGTGTACAATCTCTTGCCCGGTCTCTAGCCCAATGCTGAGAGGAATCGAGAAATATATTTCGTCTCCCCAAAGATTGGCGCGACTTTCAATCGGCAGTATTTCCCAGATTGCCTGAGCTGTCCTGGTATCATTCAGCTCCGCCTCTGCTTCAATCGCTCCTGCTTTTATATGAATTTTCTTTCCCATCGTTTTTGCCCTCCTCAGTAAGCTGGGGCGTCGGTTAAGACTGTTTCACAAAATCTCATATCCCCGGAAATAAGCTTAATCCCGTTTCCGTGCAGCAGTGTTGCTGTAACTCCGCTACCTACCTGAGGCCGGCTTTCCTTGAGAACAAGCCATTGTACATCCTGCCACAGCAACAAGAATGACTTCCCGCTTTACCAATGAATTCTGTTATACCAAACAACCTCGGCTATTTGCAACGTTTCCTCAGCCCTGTGGACAAACTGTGCTGTTACATCCTTGCCTTTACTATGGACGACGCAACTTTTGCTGCTGAGAGCACTCTTCCTTTTGCCATCCTGAATCTCCTAAAGATGGTGAGGCAAAACTTTTTTGAGCAGCGTTCAGGGATACAACCGGTTGCTTTCCTCAGAAAAACCATTATAATGCTAATCTACAAAAAATGCCCAACAATATCAAAGCTATCGGACTCCTCTCGGGTGGCCTTGACTCTGTACTAGCTTTAAAACTGGTTAAAGACCAGAATGTAGAGGTGATAGCGGTACATTTCTTGTTGCCTTTTGCTGATGACAAGCAGGACTATGCTGGATATCTAGCCAGTCAACTGGGTACGCCTCTTATCAAAGTGAAGGCTGCTGAAGATTATATAGAATTGGTAAGGCATCCTTCTCATGGTCGTGGCAGTGGAATGAACCCGTGCATTGACTGTCGGATTTATATGCTCCGTCAATCCTGGCAAGTTGCTCAGCAAATCGGAGCTCGTTTTCTCGTCACTGGCGACGTTCTAGGGCAAAGACCTATGACTCAACGCCGAGGCAAACTAGCAGTTGAAGAGAAAGAATCTGGACTAGAAAAGCTTATTTTGCGCCCACTTTCCTCGAAGCTCCTTCCCAAGACTTTGCCTGAGGAAGAGGGGTGGGTGGATAGGGAACGGTTCCTGGCACTAGAGGGCAGAAGCCGCAAACCACAACTGGCATTGGCACGCGAGTTAGGCATTCAAGGTTACCGCACGCCAGGTGGAGGATGCCTTTTAACCAACAAGGAAATTTCCTTTCGACTCCAAGAACTTTTCCGCCGGTACCAGGCGGTCACGGAAAAAGACATCGCGTTGCTCAAAATAGGCAGGCATTTCTTTCTCTCAGAAGCCCATATTATTGTAGGGCGGAATGAGAAAGAAAACCATCAGCTTCTAGAGCTGAGACGGCCAGACGACCAAGTCTTTGAAGTTGTCGGCCATCGCGGCCCGACGACTATCCTTCGTGGCGCCAAAACAAAGGAAGCTGTAGAATTCGCTACTCAGCTCACAGCACGCTATTCTAAACAACGCTCATCTGTGCAGCCTGCAGAGCATTTAGTCATAAGTTCACAATTCAATTTGCCTCCTGAAAACTAGTAAAACAGGTGACTGGCGTGATGTTCTTGTATTCCGTGGCAAGGTAGGATACCATTTCTATTTGAACGTGCTGTACTTGAAATACGTGGCGAAATCAAATTTCGATTGGGAGAGAGAAGATGAAAATAGCTAAAGTGGACGAAATGAAAGACCTGGACAGGCGTGCTATAGAGGAGTTTGGCATCTCAGAAGACCTCTTGATGGAGAATGCCGGGCAGGCAGTATATTTTGTTATATTGCAAGAATTCGGTATAAAGGACAACAAATTTGTTATCCTGTGCGGTGGCGGTAACAATGGTGGAGACGGGTTGGTTGTTGCCAGGAAGATTCACTCCAATGGTGGTGAAGCAAAAGTCTTGCTTTTGGGCAATGAAACTAAATTTAGAGGTGCAGCAAAAAAGAACTTTGAAATAGTATCCAAGATGCCAATAGAAATCCTCAGGGTTAATTCAATTGACTCCATAATATTCGAGGTTCTTGATGCCGATGCCATCGTGGACGCTATATTTGGTACAGGCCTTACCAGGGAAGTCAGCGGGCTATACAAAGATGCCATCCAACTGATAAATGAGAGCCAAGTAACAGTATTTAGCGTTGATATTCCTTCAGGCATAAATGGCGATACCGGGGAGGTGATGGGTGTGGCAGTCAAGGCAGATTACACCGTGACTTTCGGGCTTCCCAAGCTGGGGAATATACTTTATCCCGGGTATGAACACTGTGGAAAGTTGTATGCTTCTCACATATCTTTTCCACCTGCCCTCTATAATTCCCCTGCCATAAAGGTAGCAATCAATAATCCCGTAGAGCTTCCGGAGAGAGCCAGAGATACCTACAAGGGAAGCTATGGAAAAGCTCTCTTTATTGCCGGCTCTTCAGGTTACTTTGGTGCACCATATTTTTCAGCGTTGTCTTTTCTTAAAGCAGGAGGTGGGCTTTCCTACCTGGCAACACCCAAATCTATTTCACCATCCATAGCCAGCAAGGGAAGCGAGATTGTCTTTATTCCTCAGAAAGAGACGCTTTCAGGAAGCATAGCACTGGAAAACAAGGACGAGCTCTTAGAATTCTCCCAAACGGTGGATATGGTAATTCTGGGTCCCGGTCTTTCTTTAGCCAGTGAGACACGAGAGCTGGTACGGCAGCTAATCCCCAATATTAACAAACCTCTGCTCATAGATGGTGACGGAATTACTGCCATTGCTGAAGACTTAGGGAAAATAAAAAACAGGAAAGCGCCAACGATACTTACGCCCCATCTGGGTGAGATGTCCAGAATTACCAAACTGGAGATAAGTGAGTTAAATAAGAACAAGATAGACGTTTTACAACACACGACAAGAGAACTGAATGCCATAATTATTTTAAAAGGAGCCCATTCCCTCATAGGCTATCCCGATGGAACTATTTTCATCAACACAAGCGGCAACTCTGGTATGGCCACGGCAGGGAGCGGCGATGTCCTGACAGGAACTATCGCGGCAATGTACTGTCTGGGACTATCCCTTGAAGATGCGGCGAGGATGGGCGTATTTATCCACGGATTTTCCGGCGATGTTGCTGCCGTAGATAAAGGTGAGGACGGCATAACAGCGCAGGACATACTGGACTCTCTCCCCGAAACAATGAAGCTCTACAGAGATAATTTTGCCGAAATTTCGGAAAATCTTTACGATAGTATTTTTATGGTGTAGGAAGCTGTCAGAAATTCCTCTACTTGTGGGGGATGGCTCATAAGAAAAAGATTGCTTTCCCGGCAACTTTAATTTATAGGAGAGATTATGAATGGGAATTGTTCAAAATGGCAGCAATGCGAGGCGTTTAAGAAGCGAAAAGATTGCTTTGGTTGCAGCTACCAGCACTTTGAGCCACTTCTAAAGGCTCAAGGGAGTAAGGGGTTCCTGAAGGATGTGGGAGATAAGCTTTTTGATGCGAGCTCAAAAAGAATGGGACGGGGGGGCAGGATAGACAAACCAATAAGAGAAGCAATATCCCAATTGTTTATAAAGGAGTTAGAGGAATTCAAGATTAGAGAACTTCCTAACAAAGAACTTAACGGGCAGATCGTTAATATTGGAGAGGAACTCAAGGTCAAAAGTGACGGTGCATTCCAAGTTCAAATTCGAGGTAAGACTGTGTATATCTTCTACGAAGTAAAGGGTTATGGTGATAACTCCAATGATATATTGTCGGCTATTACGGCAGCTCACTTAGTGAAGGAGATGCCCAAATTTGAACATTCTCTCTATTACTACATTGGTGTGAACTCGAGCAGAGACAAAAGTGGTTTCACCAGGAAATCACTCAGTAAGGGAATTAAGCCTTATATTAAGTGGGCAGAAAGCAAGGAGTTTCTGTGGTTTTACGGCATAGTTGAGGTCGATGAGCTTCTTACAGATATTGGGAAAAGGTTAACAAGTTGGCAAGTGAGGAAAAAATGAAAGCGATGGTGCTTGAGAAAATCTCTGCGATTGAAGAAAAACCTCTGAGGCTGGTGGATTTGCCTGAACCTGCTCCCGGCCAAGGTCAAATTCTGGTCAGAGTCACTGCCTGCGGAGTCTGTCACACCGAGCTTGACGAAATTGAAGGCCGGGTTGCCCCTTCCAGATTTCCCATGATTCTGGGTCATGAAATTGTTGGTAGGGTAGAAGCCTTGGGGCTGGGAGCAAGCAAATTCAAAAAAGGCGATAGAGTGGGGATTGCCTGGATTAATTGGGCTTGCGGCCGTTGTTCCTTTTGCTTTAAAGGTGAGGAAAATCTCTGTGGTATGGCAAAATGGACGGGTAAGGATGCCCACGGAGGCTATGCTCAATATACCGTAGTATCAGAGGATTTTGCCTATTCAATTCCCAAAAGCTTTACCGATGTGAAAGCTGCCCCTCTGTTATGTGCTGGGGTGATTGGCTACCGTGCCTTAAGACTCTCAGGGATGGAGGATGGCAAAGTGCTTGGGCTCTATGGCTTTGGAGCCTCTGCCCATATCGTTATCCAGGTGGCTGAATATAAATACCCCGACGGCAAAATTTTTGTCTTTACCCGACCCCACCAGAAAGAGCACCAGAATTTAGCCAAGGAATTGGGGGCGGACTGGATTGGTGCTACAGACGATACTCCCCCGGAAAAGCTCGACTGTGCCATTGACTTTACCCCTGTAGGAGTGCCGGTGCGTGAAGCTTTAAGGAATTTGCAAAAGGGAGGGAGAGTGGTCATAAATGCCATTCGCAAGATAACGCCTATTCCGGAGTTAGACTACACCGAGCATCTCTGGTATGAGAAAGAATTGAAAAGTGTGGCTAATGTCACCAGAAGGGATGCTCAGGAATTTCTTCCCCTGGCTGCCGCAATTCCCATTATCCCTGAAACCCAAGAATTTAAACTGGAAGAGGCCAACGAAGCCTTGATTCTGCTCAAAGAAGGGAAAATGCGCGGGGCAGGAGTCCTGAGAACAATTTGATTTTCTGGTTGCTTCAGCAATCCCTGCAATGTTAACATGATTAGTACAAAATTTTGCAGTACTACTGCGATCACTTTACGGAGTAAGTATGATACGAGATTTAATATCGAAAAACAGAAGCTATCGGCGGTTTTATCAGGAAGTTGACATAAAACTTGATACATTGAAAGAACTTGTTGACCTTGCCCGGCTCTCTGCATCGGCAAGAAATGCACAGCCTCTCAAATATATCCTCTCCTGCCAGCCCCAGAAGAATTCGCTGATATTCCCGCACCTGGGCTGGGCTGGTTATCTCACCAATTGGCCCGGCCCAAGTGAAGGGGAAAGACCATCAGCATACATTATCATTCTGGGGGACACAGAGATAAGTCAGTCTTTTGGTTGCGACCACGGAATAGCCGCCCAAAGTATCCTGCTGGGAGCGACGGAGAAAGGTTTAGGTGGTTGCATGATTGCCTCAATAGCAAGGCAAGAGCTGCGTCAAGCCTTAGAAATACCGCCCCGATATGAGATATTGCTTGCCTTGGCTCTGGGCAAACCCAAAGAAACAGTAATGATTGAAACGATTGGACCGAATGGAGATACTAAGTACTGGCGGGATAGCAAAGGGATACATCATGTCCCAAAGCGCGCTCTGGATGATATAATCATAGACTAGATACACCTCGAGTTGTCTTCTGCAGGGTGAACGTGAACTTCAATGGTTTGACAGTGTGCTTAATTGCATCGTTAGTGAGAAAGGCAATAGCATTATGGTGCGCTATTTTATTTGGACCATCGGCTGTCAGATGAATAAGGCAGAATCCCAGCGAATAGCGGGCTACTTAGATGTTGCTGGCTATCAGGCTGCAGCTTCTTTTTCCGATGCCGATTTGGTAGTGCTCAATACCTGCGTGGTAAGACAAAGCGCTGAGAATAAGGTTTTAGGCACCCTGGGTTTATTGAAAGGCTTAAAAAATGAACATCCCAATCTTCAGATACTGGTTACTGGCTGTTGGGTCAATTCCAACGCCCAAGAATTGAAGAAACGCTTTCCTCACGTTAATTTACTATTCAAGCCCGGCGATTATCATGAGCTGATTGCCTGGGGACAAAAGCAAGGCATGCTTGTTGAAGAGAGACCTCTTCACTATCCCTTCCCAGCACTCAAGACTTCAACTCATTACAATGACGCTCGGATGACTTCCTCGCCATGCACCTTTGTCCCCATCATCCAGGGCTGTGATAATTTTTGCTCATATTGCATTGTCCCTTACAGGAGAGGAAGGGAAGTGAGTCGCCCTATGGAGGAGATAGTCTATGAAGTGAAGGAGCTGGTGAGACAAGGCATAAAAGAAATAACTTTACTGGGACAGAATGTTGATTCCTACGGACATGATTTGCCCAAGCATCCCGACCTCGCTGATTTACTGAACGAATTGAACAACATAGATGGCCTTGTCAGGATTCGCTTTCTGACCAATCATCCCAAGGATATAAGCCTGAAGCTAATTGACGCTGTAGCTTCTCTAAACAAGGTTTGTGAGCATCTGGAACTGCCTGTTCAAGCCGGCGATGATGATATATTGAAAGCTATGAGGCGAGGGTATAATGTGGAACGCTATAGAGAACTTGTTCACACCATTCGCCGCGAGATATCTCAAATATCTCTGGGAACGGATATAATCGTCGGCTTTCCTAGCGAAACAGAGGAGCAGTTTGAACATAGTCTATCTCTAGTCAAGGATATAAAGTTTGATGTTGTTCATGTGGCAGCTTACTCTCCTCGCCCCGGCACACTTGCCTGGCGGGAATATCAAGATAACATTCCTGCCTCAGTTAAGAAGGATAGACTCAATAAAATTGAGGAACTTCAAACGGCTGTAGCTAGCGAGATTAACTCGCAACTCCAGGGCAAAGAGGTAGAGATACTGGTGGAAGGCAGGAAGAAGGGGAAATGGTTTGGACGTACCCGGAGCAATAAGCTGGTATTCTTTGAAGATGCTGGCGACTGGCTGGGACAGTTAGCAATAATCCGGATTGAAAAAACAAGTCCTTGGTCGCTGAGAGGCAAAGTTAAAAATAATTAAGTAAAGGAGGAAATATGGAAGGCAACAGTCTAGGGATATGGCCAATGGTCATCTTTTTGGTAGCAATTTTTGCCATTATGTATTTCTTGATGATCAGGCCGAGGCAGAAGCAACTAAAGCAACACGAAGAAATGACGAAGGAACTTAGAGTGGGAGACAAGGTGATTATAGCCGGCGGGATTTACGGAACAATCGAGAGTCTTGATGAAGATACTGTGATTCTGAAGATAGAGTCAGGAGCAACAATGAGGGTTGCCCGAGGTAGTGTACTTGGCAAACAAGATATTGAGGAAAGCGGCAGAGGAGTATTCTGACATTAGGAACTCGAGGCGTCAGTTAACTACCATTAAATTAAGTAGCGAACGTGATACGATTCCGAAGCCTCTTCGGTCTTTGCGGAACTCTGTACTTGTGTTCACCTGTGGATAAAGGGAAATAGCGTAAATGAAGCACTATGACTATATCATAGTTGGCAGTGGCATTGCCGGACTTTATATTGCCTTGCTTGCTATAAAACAGGGCAGCACCCTTATCCTGACTAAGGGAAGCATAGACGATTGCAACACCAAATATGCCCAAGGTGGCATCGCTGTTGCCATTGGCAAGAATGATTCCCCTGAGCTACACTTCAAAGATACTATGGCCGCTGGAGATGGCTTATGTGATGCCGAGACAGTGCGTATTTTGACCGATGAGGCTGCTGATTGTATTGCTGACTTAATCAAGTTTGGAGTACCCTTTGACACTTTAGATGGTGAAATCACTCTGACCAGGGAGGCAGCACACAGTGTTTCCAGGGTTATGCATGCTGGTGGGGATGCCACTGGAGAGCACATCGAGGTTACCTTAAGCCGCCAGGTGCGCTCCGCTCCCATCAATGTCCTGGAAAATTGCCTTGCTCACGAAATTTTAACTCAGAATGGCAGGGTACTTGGTGTGAGGGCTCTTGATTGCCACACAGGCTCTATAGAAGAGTATCACTGCCAATTCCTTATTTTAGCTACTGGTGGGGCTGGAAAGTTGTTTAAATACACCACTAACTCCGATGTAGTCACTGGCGATGGTATAGCTCTGGCTTTTGAAGCTGGTGCCGAAATAAGCGATATGGAATTTTTCCAGTTTCACCCCACTGTTCTCCGCTTGCCCGGAGTAGCTCCTTTTCTCATCTCTGAAGCAGTCAGGGGAGAGGGTGGCATACTCAGAAATGTGGAAGGACAACGCTTCATGCCAGACTATATTGCTGAGGCTGAACTGGCGCCGAGGGATATCGTAGCTCGCAGCATCGTCCGAGAGATGCAGAAAACCCACAGCGATAGAGTTTTTCTGGACGTTACACATTTGCCCCCTCGGCTGATTACCACTCGCTTTCCTCACATATATCGTTTCTGTCTGGAGCATGGCTTGGACATTACCAAAGGACTTATCCCCGTTGCCCCGGCTGCTCACTACCTTATGGGAGGGGTGAAAGTCAATAGTTGGGGGGAGACAAATATCTCGGGGCTATTTGCTGCTGGCGAGACCGCCTGCACTGGAGTACATGGCGCTAACAGGCTGGCATCAAATTCCTTGCTCGAGTCAATTGTTTTCGGCAAGAGGGTAGTGCAAAGAACTGAGGTGGCTGCCTCTCCCGAGAGCAATCAGCCAACAGTTGTTAGTTGTCTGTATTCCCTTCCCAAACGCGAACAATCCCAACTTGTCGGGACTGTCCCACCGCTTAATCTGCCCAACTTGCAGTCTCTCATGTGGGATAAAGTTGGAATCATCCGTTCTGGCGAAGCCCTCAAAGAGGCATCAGACATCCTAGCTACCTGGCAAAGCCTCCTACCTCAACCCAGTGACCGCTCCTCTAATGAACTGAATAATCTGGTACTATGCGCCAGGCTTACAACTGAGGCCGCTTTGCTCCGAGAAGAAAGTCGCGGTGCTCACTTTCGCACAGATTTCCCCAAGGCTTCACCAGAATGGCAGAGGCATATCGTTTTCAGGAAAAATGACAGCACTTGAGCTCCAGATTGAAGAAATTATCGACCGCGCCTTAGCTGAAGACCTTGGTAGAGGCGATATTACTACTGATGCTTTGATACCCAATGACCAACAAGGGAGTGGTCTTGTTGTAGCTAAAGAGGAAGGCATCCTGGCTGGTATAAATGTAGCTAAACAGGTTTTCCAGCGGGTTGATCCGCAATTAAAAGTGGAAATTCTCCTAGAAGATGGGGCTAGAGTCAAGCCAGGCAACAAAATAGCCAAAGTGTCGGGCAGCATTGCCAGCATTCTTAAGGCCGAGAGAGTAGCCCTAAACTTTCTCCAGCGCTTGAGCGGCATTGCTTCAGAGACCAGTCGTTACGTGGCAAGAGTAGAAGGGCTGCCGTTGCATATTATGGATACCAGAAAAACCACCCCAGGCTTGAGGTCGCTGGAAAAGTATGCCGTCAAGATAGGCGGTGGGGAGAATCACCGTATGAATTTGGGCGATGGCATACTTATTAAGGATAATCATCTGGTGGCGCTCCATAATCAGGGGTTAAACCTCAAGGAAATTGTAGCCAAAGCAAGACACAATGTTCCATCGTCATTGCATGGAGCCCCGCTACAATCAGAGCGACGAAGCAACCTCCAGGTAAGGCAACCTCAAGTCGAGGTGGAGGTTAAAACCGTGTCAGAAGCTTTAGAAGCCGTTGAAGCTGGGGCAGATATCGTCATGCTTGACAATATGAACATCGAGGATATGCGTAAGGCGGTAAAATCTATTCATGGCCATGCCTTAATCGAAGCCTCAGGTGGAATTACACTGGACAATGTCCGGGCTGTAGCTGAAACCGGCGTTGATTTTATCTCTATTGGTGCCCTTACCCACTCCTCCAGAGCTTTAGACATCAGCCTTGAGATTGAAGCTCAATGAGGTAAGGAGTCATAGATTCTGCGGGAATCTGGAATAATAAACGGAATTACTCCCCTCAGTAAAGTAATCCACCTTCACAGATTTTGGGAATATAAGCTGCGACCAACCGCAGCGCTAGCTTACAGTCGTCTCTACCTTTTTAGCACTCTTTTTCAACACTCCCTTGGGATCGCTGACCACTAGCACAATTTCCCACACGAAGAGAGCAAAAACAATTACCGCAACTCCAAGCAACGTTGCATCTAGATTTATTTCGAAAAACTCTCCCCCTTCGGTTATATAGGCTATCACGTGGTCAACTAACCACATGATCGTTGCTCCCCAGAAAAGCAAGCTTAATAAGCCCAACTTATATTTGTCTTCTGGAGCCTTTACATACCATATCGCTGTTGCGATTACCGCGGCTAGCGCCGTCATTATGAGCCACATCAGGCACCTCCGCTGGCAGGATTCTCTCTTACTTTGGGCATAGCCGCCTTAGCCTTTAGTTCAGCAACCAAAATCATTATTCCCCAGACGACTGTTATGGTTATAGCCATAGCTCCACCAAATATCGCCATCTCATGAAGCATTGGAGATACATTTGCCGGATTTTCCATTGCTGTCAAAAAAGGCGGCCAGGGGACAACTTCTCCATGCCATAAATGTTCCAATGCCAACAGTATAGTACCACCCCATAATAGTTTATTCAGCCAGCTCAACCTCCGGCTCCAGCTCAACCCTGTTTTTTTAATCCTTTCCTCACCAACCTTCTTCTCTCTGTTCTCCACAACCTTCTGCACAGCCGTTGCCACAATAGCTTCTCCCATTGGTACAAGAAAACATGCCATATCTTTTTACCTCCTTATTGTATTTTCTAAGTGCTCAGTCGATTCTATGTCAATGATATGGACTTTGTAACATTTCTCACCTCCTTACACGTCTTGCAAATAATTGCAACAGCAGTCAATTGCAATATAAATTAAAAAATTTGCCAAGTTTAAAAACTCATTATTTAAACATCAGCAGGCGCTCTTCTCAGCAATAACCAAATATCGTTCTGGGACATCCTCAAAATGGGTTATCCTCAAACCGGCTTGCTTTATCAGCCCTTTTAACTGGAACTCGTCGGGCAGAAGGTCATTGGCGATCGCGCCACCGATGGATTGATGAAGTTGGTTAGTCATCTCTCGGCTCATGGTGTGGCAGATGACCAGCCGGCCATTATTCCTGAGCACCCTAGCTATTTCCTTCAATGCCTTGCACTTGTCGATAAAATGAGGAAAGGCACTGTTGCATATAGCCAGGTTCATAGAATCGTCAGCCAGGGGAATAGCCATACCATCGGCTTGAACAAAATCAACGATGGATAGGGAGCTTTTGGCTTTTCCTTGGACTAGCATCTCTGCGGAAAAATCCAGGGCGACAATTTTCCCTTCATCACCCAGCTCTGCGATTAGAAAGGGTAACAGGATGCCAGTGCCGCTGCCAATATCAAGCACAGAATATCCGGGTTTAATGCCTAATTCCTTGACGATGTTTTTCAGACACTTCAACCTCTCCGGGGTAAGCTCTTTATCCCAGGTTGGAGCTAGTTGGTCGAAATATTCTTGAAGTTGCATATCTAACCTGCTAACGGAGCTTGCTGCCATCCCTTCACTTTTCTCTTAGGAGAGAATGCTGTTGCCAAGCCAAATATAATGGCAGAAGTTATCACTATGGCGGCGCCGGAGGGAATGTCGAAGAAATATGAAGCTAAAAGTCCAACCCAGCAAGAAATAACACCAAAAGCTACAGCAATAAGGAGCATCCGCTTTAAGCTATAAGTAAGTTGATAGGCAGCGGCTGCGGGATTGAGAATAAGGCTGTAAATAAGCAAACCGCCGATACTTTGTAACGAGGCAGTTATAGTCACACCGGTGGAAAACAACAAGCCGTAGAAAATGATTGTTGCTGGTATGCCCACGGCCAGAGCTACCTCCCGATGGCAAATCACTGCTTGAATTTCCTTATAGAAGGCAGCCACCAGCCCGCCTATTACGCCTGTTATAACGGCTAAGAAGATGATATCCTGTTGCGTGACGGTCAATATGCCCCCCCAGAATAGGTTTAAGGCTTCGGTCCTGGCTCCAGGCATTAGCCCCATGAAAAGAAAAGCAAGTCCTAGCATCAGGGAGAAAACAATGCCGATGGAAGTATCGGGATTTAATTCACCACGGTCAGCCACAGGCCCGATAATGGCTGCCGAAGCCAGGCTGAATAGCAAGGCGCCAATTAAGGGATTAAACCCCAGCCAGAGACCAAGGAGAGCCCCAGCAAAAGCAGCGTGGGCAATGCATACTCCGATGAAAGAGAGATGCATGGTAACCACGAAGACGCCCACCACAGAACATGTTATACCCCCGAATAACCCGGCTAGAATGGCGTTTTGCATGAAATGATACTGTAAAATAGAAAAATCCATTCCGACACCTGCCATTATGTCTGAAGTGGAACAATCTCAGTTGGCACTGAGGCCGGAGCTTCGTAAAGCTGACTCAACACCTCTTCCTTGAGCATTGACTCCGGGCTACCTTGCTGCCATATCCTGCCATCCTTCATTAGAATCAGTCGCTGGCAAATAGAGGGCAGCGTTCTCAGGTCATGGGTGACAAATAGAGTTGTCATATGATACTCCTTGTGAATGAGCTGTATCAGATTTAAGATTTCACCTTGAGCTTTTTTATCTATTGAAGCTGTCGGCTCATCGAGAAGTAATATCTCAGGCTGCTGGACTAAAGCTCGAGCAATGGCTGCCCTCTGGTATTCGCCCCCGGATAGATGACCTATTGGGCGTTGGGATAAATGAGCCATGCCTACCATTTCCAATACCTTATCTACTGTTTCCCATTGAGCCCGTGTTGGCCGACGGAATAGTCCCAAGCGACCATAACAGCCTACCATTACCGTCTCTCTAACATTGATGGGCAACCTGGGGTCGATATTTTCCACCTGAGCCACGTAGCCTATGCGCTTCCTCAAATTACTGCCACCTCTCCCGTTTAACAGCGACCCCAGTACCCAGGCTTGTCCATGAACCAGTTTGCCCAGGCCATTAATCACTGTGAGTAAGGTAGTTTTGCCGGCGCCATTAGGTCCGATAATCCCTATGAATTCTCCTTTCCTCACCTCCAGAGACACGCCCTGTAAAGCCACATCTTCCCGGTAGGAAACCACAGCATCACGAATCTTGATAACCGTGTTATCCATATTGTTCCGCCCATTCATTCAAAGCTTCCAGCAGTAAATCAACGTTCTTATCTATTGTCTTCTCCCAGGTTTCGGTGTTTTCCAATCCACCGGGGAAGTTGGATATGGTTACCGGAATGGCTTCAATATCTTGTTCCATAGATGCGCCTAATGTCGTGGAACCGCTCTGGAGGTTATCGATGATCAAAGCCGCACCGGCTTCTCTAGCTTCGGTTATCAATTGCTCCACATCGGCCGGGCTCAGCTCTTCAGGCCGACCGAAAGTAGCCGTGATATTAAACCCGGCCCACTTTACAAACCCCTGTTGCATCTCAGCGCAGAGTACTTTTACTCCGTCTACTCCCGCGTCTTCCAATGTTTGTTTTACCTGGTCGCCATAATCTAAGATAGCCTGCACCCTCTGTGCAGCTCTATCCTGATAGTATGCGGCGTTCTCAGGGTCTATCTCGCCCAGGGCTTCAGCAATTTTGTCTACTGCTTCAGCTTGGACCGTGGGTACCATCCAATTGCCCGTAACGTTGAGGACCGTGATAACAAGGTTGGGGTTTTCTGCAGCGTCAATCGCTCCATTGATATTTTGGAAATTTTGCTGGTAATCGTGGATGAAAAGGGCTTTGCTGTTAGCCAGTGCTTCGATATCGCTCGGCTTTACATCATAATGTCCCGGACACACACCCGGTGGTATAAGGGTGCAGATTTCCATTTTATCGCCAGCTACATCCTGAATAATGTCGGTGATAAGCGAGCTCCCGGCCATGATGTCAGCCGATTGTTGGGCACTGAATAAGAACGTAAATAAAATTGCCAAAACAACTACTGCTACAATGCCTGGTACAAGCTTTCTCTTCATAGAACCTCCTTAATCAGTCAATAGTTAGTGCCTGTTCTCTGAAGCCTGGGCAAATTCCCTTTCTATTTGTTCCATCCATTTGCTTACTTTCACTTCCCTTATAGTATAGTAGCTAGGAGTATAGGGCTTGATATCAATCACAGGACTGCCATCAATAGCATCCAAGCATTTTACCTTCAGAAGATTCCCTTTTCGCTCAAGCAAGGGAACTGCCGACACACAGATGGGGTTAGGTCGGACAGGGCTACAAGTAGCAAAAATGCCTACCTCTGGCAGGTCCTTTCTACCCATAGGATGAGCTTTGATAAGGGAACGGTCTTCTTCTGAAGCCAAATGAGCCCAGTAGAGGACAAGAATGTGAGAGAAATCCTCTATCCCATCGAGAATACCGGTGAAGTCATCAGAGATCAAAATCTCCGATATCATGCTTTGCTCTTTCCTCGCATCCCCTAACACTCCCTTCCACTCTAAGTCACGCCACTTAACAACCAAGCTAGGCTCTTTTATCTGGTTTTTCACTATCCCCACAGGCCTTATCTTCATTCTGGGCAAATCTTTACCACCCTTTCCTGTCATCTTAACGCTCCGTCTTATTGCAATTAATTGCAATTATCAGGCAAAAAAAATTAATCCTCTTCCAGTTGTATCTGAGACTTTAAGAAATCTATCTGCTGCACCTTTCCTTGGAAAACCCTCTTTTCTCCGAAAAGGGTCTCTACTTCTACTCGCCGGTCAGCAATTATCATGCGTGCGATGTCCTCCAGAATTGGCTTGTCACCTTCTTTAGCCTCATAAAGTTTAGCCATACACATCCTAGTACCTCCCCTTGCTCTTTGGCAGAGCCTGCTTTGCTTTCGTTAGTTCGTTGCTAACCGCAGCCATCTTAGCGGCTGCTTCTTGTAACTGTTGGGCTACCTCAGTGGATAACGAGACAACTTTATCAGCCCAATCACGGAACTCTTTCTCATGCTCGCTGTTGTGTTCAATCCAGTAGTCCAGCAGAATGCGCAGTTTTTCTCGAACGTCATCCATAGCAATGCTTTCACCTACAATGGTCGGTCAGACTTTGTGACCTTTTTTTCGGCGGCACCCGCTGCATTCTCCTGAAATGGCCAGGTGCCTTAAATCGGCATCAAAACCAAATTCCTGAAGCAAGGTCTCTTTTAATGGATATAGTGTAGATTCCTCCAGGTCTATTATCTTGCCGCAGCTACGGCAAACGAGGTGATGGTGATGTCCTTTCTCTGCAACATGATAGCGGACACGTCCCTCGCCAAAGTTAGTTTCCGTAACTAAATCTAATTTTTTCAGTAGTTCTAGGGTGCGATAGACAGTGGATATATTGGCATAGGGATAGCGAGTATGTAACTGCTCGTAGATTTCTTCAGCGCTGATGTGCCCGTCGGCATTATGAAGTGCCTCGATGACCAGCATGCGCTGGGGAGTTAAGCGATGTCCCGTTTCTTGAAGAGTTACGTGGCAGCTCATTGGCAGGGGAGTATTATAACAAGGTAGCAAAATTATTGCAACAAGTTGCTAATGCGATTATTTTCTCGTTTTGCTTTCCAGCGATATGGTGACCGGCCCATCATTATGGATTTCCACCAGCATATGCTCTTGGAAAAGCCCTGTTTCCACCTTGAGCCCTGTGGCGCGAACTTGCTCCACGAAAACCTCATATAGTTCCTTAGCCAGATCCGGTGGGGCGGCGTCAGTAAAGCTGGGTCGCCTCCCCTTGCGTGAATCAGCCAGAAGAGTAAACTGGCTTACTACTAAAATGTCTCCCCTTGTTTCCAGCGCAGAGAGAGAAAAATGACTTGACTCATCAGCAAAAATACGCAGGTTAACCACTTTGTTTGCCAGGTAAATGGCATCTTCCTTCGAGTCACTCTTAGCAACGCCGAGAAAAACCACCAGCCCCCGCCCAATCTCGCCTACGACATCGTCATCCACGCTCACTGAGGCTCTGGAAACCCGCTGCACTAATGCTTTCATCTTGATTTAGCTCACATAATTATGCCACCATCTCAAATTTATTTCCGCCTGAGTATTCTGGGGACATAATACCTGATTTGCAGTAGACCTAATCCCTCGCAAGGTGAAGAATGGTATCTCTGGAATTTACAAACTACTTACTTCTACGCTGGGATTTTGGCTTGGCCACAAGCTTAATAACGTTTTTTTTGGTTGATGGTGACTTTGCGAACCACCCTTCCATAGGATTTTGCCATTGGCATAGAAAGACCAACTCGTGTACCTTGACGCATCTTAGACTGAAGGCGACGTTTGGCTGCCAGTCCGCCCCTTTGACGTAACTCGGGAGCATCCAGACCAGCTATTCGCACATACTCACCACCCTTAAGCTGAAAGGTGTCTCCATCAACAACCCTTCTGACTTTGCCTCTGGGCATAGCGTCCGCCTTCTTAAGCAGTTAACTACCAATCTTCTGCAGTCTAGAAATTCGGTTCGAAATAGAGGGATGTGAATAGGTATCACGCCTGACATCAGCACATTTCGCTTCTGCGAGTTTCCTCAATCCTTTTATCACTGGGTTAATGCCCACAAAGGTGGCGGCGATTGCGTCAGCCTCGTATTCAAAGCGCCAGCTCACCATTGGCAAGATTAACCCGTAAGCAGAGAACACCAGTAACAGATTGACAAGGCCGGGCAAGTGTAAGAATGAGATAAGCAAAAGAACCGGTATAAGCGTCAGAAACAACACTATGGCATTCTTCATAGAATGTTTGGCTTTAAGATGAGCCAACTCACGTGCCAGAATACCTTTGCGTGTTTCTCTATCGAATTCATCGGCAACGGCTTGGCCTAAAATAATCTTGCCATCGATAGTAGCTCCTGCATTCAACCACTGCGGCACCATCTTCAAAATGTCTTCTCCTTTCAAACGGACACCCATCACCTTGGCAAGATTTGAAAGCTCTTCTACAAGCGCAAATGAATATGTTCTTCTTGCCCCAGATATTGTGATTATCTCTCGTAGTTTCTCGGGAAAAGAGACAACACACTCTGTTAGTGGCACCACTACAAACCCACTCGTGACGGCTAACGCTAGACCGAAGATTATTTTTAGACTGAGGATGTCCGTAACCGCAAAGAGGAAAACTGAGGCGAGCGTAGACAGAAAAACCCAACGAGTTGTGTTGAAAGCGAACCCTTGGAATTTCGAGCGAAGAGTAGATTCAATTGACGTGGTGGCAAATCTCCTTCTCAAACTTGACTATCCTCCTCTCTTGATGACCGATAGGTACTCAGTGAAAGAGGCCGCCGGCAGTTTCCTTTGCTTGGAGAGCATTCCCGCCCAGATTTCATCAGCTTCATCCAGATTTATAAGTCCTGTTTTATAAGCCTGACGTAATACACCCGCTGTTGTCAGCAAGCACTTTTTATTTTTGCTACAGAATGCTTCAACATCAGACAGGTTATTACTTGCCAGAATGCCATCGTGTTGTGTTAGATATGCCATGCAAGACGCCTCTCCGCTGCCGTATCTGCCAGACTCGAGGAATTTTGCCAATTGAAGAGCTTCGGAGGAGGCAGCAAGCATCGCCTCACTTCTTATATGCCCGTTTTTTTATGGATAGTTCCACCCTTGATGCTAAATGTGGCACCCTTCTCAATTCCTCTAATACCTCTTCCAGTACAACCATTCGTTTTGAATACAGCCCTTCCAAAATGTCCAGTCGCTTGCCCCAGGCAAAACTGGATAAAAAATCCGAATCAAGAATGATAGGAGGCTCAGTCGACAACGTCGAGCTCCTCCGATGCCTCCATTACTTCTTCTAGTAAGTCTGCATCAGCTAAGATTTCTTCGTATCTCGAATCGGTGATAAGATTCTTCTGTAACGCTTCGTTTGCCTTTTCAGCATAATCTGAGATTATGACCTTGTCATCGGTTGTCATGTACAAGTCAATGTTCTTACCAAGTGACCTAGCGCTCTGGATAACGTTGATGCAATATTTTTCGCTCTGTTCGCGTGTGATGAACTTCAAATCTTCCAGCCTCCAACAGATCGCCTTTCTGCTTACGCCGAAAAATTGCTCCAAATTTATGATGTCTGCCAACGTTAGCTTCATGTCCAGTTTCTTGCGCAGCCGAAGCTGATTCAAGATAGCATCTTCCGGCATGAGCAGATACACTGCAAACATATTAGCAACCTGCTCGATGCCTCGACTCTGGCCAAAAGCCTCCGTTTTGCACGCACGGCTAACGAGATTTTCATCATAAAGGCAGTGGTAAAGCTCATGAGCAATCGTGAAATTCTGGTGTCCCAGAGTCTTTGAGGAATTTATCAGAATTACCTTGACTTTATTTGTCTTGAGGGTTGCGCCCGAGATGCTGCTTTCTAATGGCCTCTTGACACAGGTTATCCCCAGTGACGTCACAGCCCTGTAGACATCGAAGTACTCGGTTGACTGTAGTCCGAGCGTCAGGCGAGTATCAATTGCCAGTTGATGTGCTTTGCTTTCTTTCATGATTCACTCTCCAAGTAGACGGTACAAGCTATCTAGATTACGTGCTATCTTCTCTACTTGAGCGATAATCGGGAGGTCGCTGTCGTTCAAATCTGAAACTCTGAAAGCCATAAACACCTGAGGCCCCTCATCTTTTGCAGACTCATCCACGAAATATGAGAATTTGTAGCCATAGAGGTCAGCAAGCTTCCGTAACATCAACGTGCTTACTGGTCTGGCGCCAGTCTCAATGTAAGAGATAATTTCTCTTTTAATTCCTAGATACTTTGCAACTTGCTCTTGAGTGAAGCCAATAGATTCTCTAACGGATTGCAAACGTTTACCAATAGTTTTGTTATCCATTGCTGCTCCCCCTTCAGTGTTACACATATATGTGGAATATTGAATCTATTGTAACATTTTCGTTACATGCTGTCAAGGGGAGGATATATGACCAGTGTTGTGAGAATTCCATCGGGTATTCTGGGGACATAATACCGGATTTGTAGTAGGCCTAATTGATATGGTGCCACGGAATTTGCTGGGGTTATTCAAGGACATGGGGGAGATTATAACTGCATTTTGAAGCTGGTAGGGTAGTTTTACCGGTCACTTAGAGCATGGCATTTCTATTTACTTCCATGATCTATCCAGCCACATCCCTTCAATTTCTCCACTTTCTGCATCAACCGCAAAAGACCCTATCTTTCTAATGGCTCGACGGGCATGATCATACTCAAAGCTTACTTTCCACTTTCCATCAGCTTTTAGTGCGTATGTAAGTTGTAACTCGGAATAATCCATAACACCCAGGATATATAGAACTTTCTCAGCTATTCTTTTTAATTCTTCTGCTTGTACACTCATAGTCTCAACCCCCCTCAAGGAAGAGTTTGTTGTCTATCTCACCACAAAATTCATTTTCCGCACATATATATATTCGCAATTGAACAGTAGTGTATCTCACTCGCAACACTCAGTGCTAGAATAGCGATAGCTGCGGAGGCTGGACATACTTTTGATATTCCGCTAAATTGAAAGGAGCTCTCGGGGATAAGTTGTTAGCATTTCGGCTCCCGACTCCGTTACTAAGACAGTATCTTCTAGCCTGATGCCCAAGTTCAGGACTTTGCCCTGTTTTACTGAACATTGGAAAAAAGCCAAAATGTTGTTCTTCTCAATCTTTGCTTCCGGGTTCGATTCCCCATTTCTCATTAGGAACGGTTGTTCCTCAACAGCCAGGCCGATATTGTGTCCCACCACAGGCCCTACCATAGGGAATTCAGAAGTTTTAGCAAACTCTCGCGGTATTGCCTGTATTTCATTTATGGCTATTCCAGGGCACAATTTTTCTAACATAATACTCTGTGCACCTCGTAATGTTTCATAAGCTTTTTGTAGTTGTTCGGGAGGTTTTCCGATAAAAAAGGTTCGGGCAATGTCACTGGTATAACCATGAATGACAGCTCCCATGTCTATTGTAACAATCTCCCCGGCAGATATTTTCTTTTGAGTGGCACGAGGATGGATGAGTCTGGCACGGGGTCCGGATGCTACATAAATAGTATGCTTAATAGCATCGGAACCCAACGTTACCATTCGATGTTGTGCTAAGGAGGCAACCTCAAGTTCCGTCATTCCTGGTTTCATTGCTTCTGCTACTGTTTTCATACCGGCATCTGCAATTTCGCAGGCTCTCCTTATGAACTCTATCTCTGTTTCAGATTTTACTGACCTGATTTGTTCTTCAATCGCCTCGGTAACATCTACAACTTCTACTTCAGGTAAATTACACTTGAATGAATCTCCTAGTTCTGTCATAGCTGTAGTATCCATAGCAACCGGTCCTTGTATTCCACCCAATTGTTTCAATACCTTTAGTACTTCCTTTCCCTGACTAGCCATAGTATAAGTTTTGACATTTACCCCTTTTGTTTGCTCAACTGCAGTATCTTTCTCAACCCAAAGTACAGCGAACACAGCTTCTGATTCCTGGGTTATGATAACTACGCCGCATGTTTGCATACTGGGTTCAGTGACATCGGTGAAATATTGTATGTTTTGAGGAGTGGACACCACTAATCCACTATAACCATTACGCCGCATGAAATCACGCGCTTTTTCTTGCCTTTGTACAATTTCGTTTATCATACTGTTCCTTCTCTTCCAGGTAAGCTACGCCTAATTTGATTACCTTTAACAATATTGCTAGCAGAAACTCAACGATACTACCATTGCTTGGTTAGAACAGTCAATCTCACAATTTAAATCGTGGCATTTACAACGGACGTCTATTCTCATATAATAAATAATATGCAGCTAGTTGCTAGGGCATTGCTAGGCAAAGTTTTACCCGTAGCTAAAAATGGCATATCTCAGAAAGTAACGCTGTTTTAACGCTAAATACAATTGTGATGTTGAGCATAAACTAAAATATGGCTTCCGTCCCTGTAGCTCAGCTGGACAGAGCGGCTGCCTTCTAAGCAGCGGGTCGTGGGTTCGAATCCCTCCAGGGACGCCATTTTTTGAAGCCAAAATGAACCCGATACTAAAGCTATGGCATGGGGCTTAATCATTAAATGGCACTAATTTGGCACTGATGATATTATAAACTAGGCGATGACTGATAAGTATGACATAGAGGTGAAATTACTTGCCGTCACTCCTGATGCTGAAAAATTGATAGAGACGGCAGGTAGGCTATGTTGGGGCACGCAGGATAAAACAGGCACTGTACCCGACCGAATTCAGAAGTGGCTGGAGGTCGGGCACGAGTCAATGATTGAACATGCTTGCGCTACCTTCTACATTCGTGCCAGCCGCGTCCTGACCCATGAGCTTGTCAGGCACAGATTGGCAAGTTACAGCCAGAGAAGCCAGCGATATGTGAAGGAGACCGAGCCAAGATACGTCGAGCCACCTCCAATTAAAGACAACGAACCCGCCCATAAGCAGTTCGAGGAGGCAATGACGGCTTGCTGGCGAGCCTATGGTGACTTATTAGCCAAGGGGATAAAAGCTGAGATTGCTCGCTATGTCCTTCCCAATGCCTGTGAGACCCAGATAATCTGCACCTGGAATTTCCGCGAAATTCGCCATATCATCAAGCTGCGCACATCCAAGCGAGCGCTTCCCGAGTTTAGAGCTGTCGCCGAAGAAATACGGAAGATAGCGAAGGAAATAGCTCCCCAGGTATTTGCAGATTTATGATTTGTAGAGCGGAATCATTTCCTGGAGCTCTTATCGCTGACCTCCTTCGGATACCAGCGTTCATTAAAATCAGGAAGGTTTTTGCTATGGGTTAAGATGACAATCTCGTCGCCTTTATGGAGTTTTGTATCGTCATCAGCAAAGTGAAATTTATTGTCGCGATAGTAAAAAATAACCTTCGCATCTTTGGGAAGTCCAAGTTCACTAACACTAACTGCGTCCTCCTCACCAGCCGTAAAAGTAAAAAACCTGGCTTCTTCCTTTAACAATGTAGATAGATTGATATTATCAAGTCCGCGTACCATATTGTCCAAGTGACGGCTCATCGTCCATACCGGGACAATGGTATCTTCAAGCCCGAGTTCACGGCATAATTGCACCAAATCCGTATCTTCGATGCTGGTTATAACGCGCTTAAAGCCCATCGAGCGTCCCAGCAAGGATGTGATGATATTAATCTGGTCGCTATTGGTCAGGCAAAATAAAATATCGCTGTTTTTAGGGTCAACTTGACTGAGTATTGCCGGTCTGGCTGAATCGCCATGCAGGAAGCTGCAATCCAGTTCATCTGAAATCTGGTCGATTTTTTCCTTGTCGACTTCTATAATAATCACTTCGTGTCCCTGCTTTATAAATGTTTTAGCTGTTATAATCGTTAATGGGCTGGCTCCTGAAAACACAATCCTCATATTATTTCCTCCAGTCTCCTTCCAATCCAAGTCCGGGGATAGAATAGCACTAACCAAGCAATAATTTCCAATCTCCCAAGAAGCATATCTGCACATAGAACTCCTTTAAGGAGCGGATGCAGTTCGGGAGCAATTATTCCAGTCGATAATCCGACTGTGCCAACCGCCGACACAACCTCGAATAACGAATCAAGTGGGTTATACCCCATGCCTACAAATACCAGCCATGAAATCGCAATGGACGCCATAAAAATAAAAATGATGCTGAGGGCGTTCTGTATCTCGTCTGTTTCCAGCCGGCGCCTGCCAAGACTGGCTTCGACAACAGCTTGCTTGGGCATACCGGGACGCTGCAGAAAGATATAAAGTAACTGCCCCAAAATTAATAAGCGTAGAATCTTGATGCCTCCGGCAGTAGATCCGGCGCCGCCGCCCACAAACATGGAAAAAATGAGTGTAAGCTTTGCACCAGCGTTGAGCTGAGAAATATCTAATGTAGAGAAGCCGGCCGTTGATTGAGCAGAGAAAGCATTTAATATTCCATGGCGCAGTGCTTGAATCCAGCCGAAACCATCTTGGGTGAGAAACCATGCTATAAGTAACGCTGTCACCAAGCCGGCTATAAGAAGCCCCTGCAACTGGCGGTCTCGCAATAATATTCTTCCACCCTCTTTAAATGAACGAAAGTATAGGACCAAGGGAATAGCGCCTGCCACTGATAGCAATATCACCATCGCTTGTAGCCACGAACTACTAAGTCCTGCCAGGCTGGCATCGTGAGGTGAAAACCCTCCAGTAGATACTGCGGAAAGAGAGTATATTACGCTATTGAACCATCCGGCGCCCATCAACTCTAATGCAACAATGCCGAAACCGGTCAGAATTGAGTAAACGATAATCACACGGCGAGCATGTGCCCTGGTACTACCGACCAGGTCATCCTCATAGTCTTCCAAATCGCCAATGCGCTTGGCCGCCAGCCCCGGCCGTATCATGGTTGCCACGAAAAGAATCACGATACCCAGCCCCCCGGCCCACTGCATCCAGGCACGAGAAAATAGAAAAATAGCCGATTTATCTGCCACCGAAACCGTAACGCTCAAACCTGTTGTTGTTACGCCGGAGATAGTCTCGAACAGCGCATCTGCAAAGCTTAAGCCGGAAGCCATGATAGGCCAGGTCATCACCAGCGGCGCAAATAGAAACACCAGAGCGGTAACGACCATGGCTTCGTTCGTTTGGATGCGTTTGGGAGTCGGCAACCTTTGCAGGAAGAAACCTGTCGCAAAGACACCCACCACAACAATGGCATATCGGAGGGTAACACGGTAATCGCCGAGTAGAATGGATACAACTAACGGCACCAGCGTAAGCACTGCCAGAACAATGCAGAGTTGGCCGAAATATTTCAGTACCGGCCGAGGTCGAACGGAATACCTCAGTGCACGCACTATTAACCCCGTCTCATTTCAATTCTATACATTGATATCGCCTCCATATCTGATCCTTGATAACTATATGAGCTGAGAGATGCAAGTCGGATATGAAGTATATGTGTCAATTACACCCTATTATAGCTCTTTTACACAAGATGCAGGGTGGAAAGAAACGCAACTGAGTGTTGCGCAGACCACTGTTACAATGGTGGTAGCATATTTTGAAGAAGGCTAATGTGAGTTTCATATCCACATGTCACGAGACCGAGAAATGGGGAAGGGGGGACTCGAACCCCCACGCCTTTCGGCACATGATCCTAAGTCATGCTCGTCTGCCAATTCCGACACTTCCCCATGAAGCTAGGTTAGCTACAGGTGGTGCCACAGAAGAAATTAACCAGCGACATATTAGAAGCTTTCTTAAAGCCCAAAAGACGAGGCATACCCAAAACAACACGTTTTTATTCTACCAAAGATGCCTTGCCAAAGCCATCGAGCGTGATTTGACATCTGTAATTATATACTGGTTTCTTTCTACCTTAAGCTGCAAGAATGGCAAATTTGCCTACTATAGAGGATGGCAGAGTGTTGTGTAACTGGCTTTATCGGCAAGGTTACTTTGCAGACAATCTTATCAGGTTGGGAGACAGCCTGAGCGTGGCTAAAAAGCTGTTTTTATTGCTAGGGTATTATCGTTTTTATCCGTTAGCTTCAGGGTATACGTAGAAGTTTGGCGTTTTTATGCATATAGCGACCTGCTGGGACATCTGGCACAGAACTAGAAAGCAGCCGCCCTGTCTAGCTGAGCTACAGGGACAACCACATTAACTATAGCATGATGGGGCTGGAACGTTAACAATAAAGAGTGCGCTAGCCTTTGTGAGTCTGTGCTACATGCTTCTGCCAGCACTTCTCATGCACATAAACGGCACATTTGGCGCAGTAGTAAACATGGACTCTTGCTTCTTTGCCACAGACAGGACACTTCATGACCTACTACCTCCGCTATCTTTTTCTTTTAACCCTGCCGGATTAGCTCCTTTTCCTCTTTCTGCCCTGGAGTCGGTTACATAAAAACCCGGCCCGTTAAATATGATGGGGACTGGACAGAATAGGCGACGAGCAACTCCATGGCAGGTAGGACAATCAGCTATCGGTTTATCGTTAAAGCTCTGCCTGAGCTCAAATTGCAGGTTGCAGTTCGAGCAGCGGTATTGATAAATAGGCATTTATTTGTATCCTCCTTTATTCCAGAAGAGGTGTTGTTTCTTCCTTTGAGTTTTGCTCTTCTGAGTTTTGCTCCTCTGAGCTTGGTTCTTCTGGGCCTGGTTCTTCTGAGGCTTGTTCCTCCACTTTGCTCTCTCGCGCTGTAAATTCACCATCCAAATTGACGGTGCCTATCTCAAAGGATGGTTGATGGGCCTGTAATACATGCGCATCCCAACAGTAGGCGTGCACAAAGACACCACAAGAACAATGGAAAACAACCCTGTCGTAGAGTAATGGATTGCCACATACAATGCAATTCATCTACTTACCTCCTGTGATTAGCACTCTTGCTACCAAAGTGCTAATTATAGCGCGCTGATACAGTTTTCGCAAGACTGCGATTTGAATCATCTAAAATCTAACCCAAGGGGGAGTTATTAAATCACGAAAAATCTAACCGAAGGTATTAAGATTTGGCCCGGTTACTACTGCTGTAAAGGAGGTAAAACCGGGCCATGGAAA
>JAGHCA010000101.1 GCA_021160725.1 Dehalococcoidia bacterium
AGGGTATATCCTTGGGCATCTTCCTCATTCCGGAATAAGGCATAAGGCACTTTACCTGTAGCGTCATCTATGGCTCCTACGAGACTCAGATAAGGTCCTCTACCTTCTAGCCAATCGTCTCGGCTGGCATCAATCTGCAGCAGTATTCCTTCTCTGGGATAGCGTTCCCTTCTGCTGCGATGTTTGGGAGGTCGTCTCTTTCTCGGGCTTCTTATCCCAACCTCGAGAAGAATCCGCCGTACGGAGGACCGAGAAAGAGTAATGCCCTCACGCTCAGCAAGAAGCTCAGTGAGGTGCTGATGGTTACAGCCGGTGTAAGTAGACTGCGCCAGTGCTGCCACCTGTCTTTTCAAGCTCTCATCAAGAGCATGGCGTGGTTTTCTCCCCCTATTGCCATGTGCTAGTGCACAAGCGCCCTCCTTCCTGTACGCTGCTAAAATTCTTCTCACATGGCGCAGGGAGAGTCCGAGTAACTCGGCAGCCCTTCCTGCAGTCACCGTGCTCACCTCTAGCTGATTTAGTACCATCAATCTTCTTTGTTCCTTTCTATTCAATATCACCATCTCCTTCATGGTGACATTTTCCCTGAACAGTTACAGGGTGACAAAATCGTAGAACATTAACAAAGAGCCCACGAACACTTGACAAAGAGCCAGAAGGAGTTTATACTGGAAAAACAACAGAGAAGAATTACATCTCTGGGCGGAGCACCGTTATGTATGCGGGAGTCGGAGTTTGAGGTGCGAAAATCAAGAGGGAGGAGGTGAAGTCTATGTGATATTGGCTCTCAGGAAAGACTGAGTGGCTATCAGGGAAGACTGATAAGGAACTAGGAAAGGAGGAAATACGAAGGATGAAATCGAAGAAGTGGTTGATTAGCCTGGGTTTGGCTGTGGTTCTGGTGGTGTCTTTTGCCCTTCCCGGGTGTGGAGGTGGGGGAGAGCCGACGCCTGGTGGAAGGGTTTCGTTTAGCATAGGGACAGATGGATTTTTATCTAGACGTAGCCACGATGATAGTTGAAGACCTGCAGGATTTCGGCTTGGATGTTGACCTTCAGACGCTGGATTCGACAACGTTTTATGACTATCTCTATTACCCCCAGGATGGTGGAATGGAGGCATGTGTTTGTGCTGAAGACCCATCTCCAGACCCCTGGAATGACTGGATATGGATGATGCTGTGCAACCCCGAGACTTATGGATCAGAATGGAATCCCTGCTGGTATTATAACCCGGAGTATGATGCTCTGTATGAGGAGAATTATTTTACGGAAACCCTGGAGGAAAAGCAAGAAATTCTCTATGGGATGCAGGAAATCCTGGCTGAAGACATACCCATGGTTTTCCTGGTGAGAGAAGACTTGATTGCTGCTTGCCGTTCTGATCGCTGGGATAACTGGTACAATATGATGGGGGGTTATGCAACCTGGATAAATGAGTACAGTATCCGGGAAGTAACCAATAAAACTGCCGATACCAGGCTTAATATTGGTGTAGCGAACTTGCCTGGCAACCTGTATATGAATCAGGAAGAGCTGCAAGCTACCAATGTCGGTTGTCTCTACCTGATGCTGGTCTATGAGAACCTGGCAGGATACCCCAAGCTTGAAGATGAAGGGGTTGATGCCTATACGTTCGTGCCCAAGCTGGCAACGGACTACAGCATAAGCTATGAGGATGATGGGACAGGTGGGACGAACCAGGTGTGGACGGTAAATCTGCGCGATGATGTAAAGTGGCATGACGGAGAGGACTTCACCGCAGATGATGTGGTATTCTCGCTTAAGCACATTATAAGCCCGTGGGGCAGAAACAGGCCGGTTAACTGGACAGCGGTGGATGCGCGTGGCGGGGAAGATATATTGCCCGAGGACATTCTGGTAACGAAAACAGGTGATTACCAGGTTCAATTTAGATACATTGAGGGCGACCACCAGAATGAAGATTATTTCCCCTGCTGTTTCATGTGGTACGCTATTGTGCCCCAGCACAAATTCGAAGGTCAGGATCCTTTCGAGTATGATGGTGAATACATCGGCACCGGGCCTTATAAGGTGAAAGAATTCGTGCCGGATGATTACCTGTTGCTTGAGCGCAATGACGATTACTGGGGCGCTGATGACTCATATTGGGGGCTGCCAGCAGCAGAAGAGGTACTGTTTAAGCTCTACGGGAATACAGGTCAGTTCTGGGTTGCTTTTGAGGCTGGTGATATGGACTCGTCTGCATCTTTCTCTGTTCCATTTCAGAAGAAAGATGACTACGAGGCTGATCCTAATATAACAGTTGATGTTGTGCCAGACCTTTCAATCTACTGGCTGGCATTCAATCTTCATCCCACAGCGGGATATGAGCCGCTGCAGGACCTGGCTCTCAGGCAGGCTATTGCCGCTGCCATAGATAAACAAGGCATAGTAGATATGGTATTTGGAGGGTATGCAGAACCAGCCGATTCCTGGGTATACCTCGAAAGCCCGAATCATTACGGTGGTCCTAATAATTACGGTGTTTTGCCCAACAACGAGTACGACCTGGATAAGGCTGCCCAGATATTGGAGGATGCGGGATATACTAAGGATGATGATGGATACTGGTGCCTCCCTGCAGAATGAGTAAGCATGTTGAATAGCATGTCCTGAAGTCCCGATTTGTCGGGATGTGTCCGAGTGGTGATGATGGCAAGGACGAAACATGAGGAGCCATCATCGCCACTTTAATTTTTTACGACACTAAGAGCTACTTCTGCCGAACTGCCGGCTTAAACATGGCAATAGTTCTTTATGTTCGGGGGAGCTTTATTGGCAGGAGGGATAAACGCGACGCTCAGACTGTATGAGGAAAATCGTGCTTTGTGATACAATCTAATCATAGATAAAGCAAACAGTCTGAAGGGAGGCAAAGGTGAACTATCTTGAAGTGCTTAAAGACCTGATTTCCATTAACACTACTGTGCCGCCGGGTTTGAACTACGACAAGGCAATCGATTATCTGCAGCCCTTATTCAAAGAGTTAGGCTTCGATACGCAAAGGATTATAATTCCTGCGGAGCATGCTGAAGGGAGAGTAGGGAGGGTTAATCTTGTTTGTCACCGCCGTGAAAAAGGTAAGCCGCGCTTGATTTTCTACAGTCATATTGATGTTGTTCCAGCCGAAGGGTGGGATGCTTTCAAACCCAGAGTGGAAAACGGGAAGGTCTATGGTCGGGGCGCTGCCGACATGAAGGGAAGTATTGTTGCCCTTCTTTTAGCCATGGAATCTCTAAAAGGAAAGCGCCTTAACTTTGACGTTTCCGTGATGGTCACGACCGACGAAGAGTTTCACCAGGCAAGCCAGTTGCAATACCTGAGGCAATATTTGGAGCCTGTTTCCGGTGCTTATTTCTTCGACCTCGATTCTAGCTTTGGATATGTTTCTATAGCCGGGCTCGGGGAACTTCAGGTGGATATTAAAGTCAGGGGCAAATCGGTACACTCTGGATTGGCTCATCTTGGAGAAAACGCCATCGAGAAAGCCAGCCTTTTGATTCAGGCACTGCTGGGCTTAAAACAGAAGGTAGAACAGAGGAAATCCGGTGTCGCTGCCCACCCCGATACGAAGCTCGATCGGATGGTAGGCAGGTTGAATATCAATATGATAAAGGGAGGCATTAAAGTCAATGTCGTGCCCGATGAATGTCTCATATCAATAGACCGAAGGTTAATTCCCGAGGAGAATCTGGATGATGCCAGGAAAGAGTTGCTCGATACACTTGCCTCTGTTCCAGATGTTACCTGGCAAATTGAGCGTGTTTTTGGCATCCCAACTGTACCTCCCAGTAATGATCCTATCGTAGATGAGCTGGCGGCTATTATTGGTGACACTATCGGTCAAGGCAACAAGTTTGGCGAGATGGGCTCGGGGGACTTGGACCATATTGTTGCCTCGTGGGGAGGTAGGACATTTGCCCATGGTGTGATACGTCCGGAGTGTAATATACATGGTAAGGAAGAATTTGTCTATCTGCAGGATATCGAGGATGCGGCCAAAATCATCGCGAGGTTTCTGTCACCTCAGGATTGAATAGGCAAACTTCGGGCGAGAGATATGAGAGATATGACTGTCAATTACTAGAGCACTGGCAGTTGCGACAACGCTATAGAACACTAGAAGCTGGAATTGTTCATTAATCTGTTTTGTTACCTCGGGTATAGCTGAACGGCGCAATATAGCCTTCGCTTCTGTATATCGCTCTGTAGATAAAATTATGGTAATTAAGTATAATTTCTAGTCGTGTCTGCTCTTTATGTCATTGCTACTCCTATTGGGAATCTGGAGGATATTTCCTTGCGTGCTCTACGCCTTTTGCGAGAGGTGAAGCTTATTGCCGCCGAAGACACCCGCACCACACGCCGTCTACTCACTGCCTATAATATAAAAACTCCCTTGACCAGTTATCATGAGCATAGCAAAAGAGCTAAACTTGACTATCTATTGGATTATCTCGAGAGAGAAGATCTGGCTCTCGTTTCGGAAGCTGGTATGCCAGGGCTAAGCGATCCTGGTTACGAGCTTATCGTTGCTGCCATTGAGCGTGGAATCTCTGTAGTACCTATTCCTGGTGCTTCAGCAGTAATTACCGCTTTAGTGGTTTCCGGGTTGCCAACCGACCAATTCGTTTACATTGGATTTTTGCCTCGCCGTGCAGGACAAAGGCAGCGTCTTCTCAATTCAATAGCTGATGAGCGGAGAACTCTAGTGGCTTTTGAGACGCGACATCGCCTCACAGAGGTATTGAGTGAGATTGAAGAGATTCTAGGAAACAGAAGACTATGTGTATGCCGTGAGCTTACCAAAGTTCACGAGGAAATTTTCCGGGGTAGAGTGAGTCAAGCCAGGGAGTATTTTACCGAACCAAGAGGAGAGTTTAGCCTCGTTATTGAAGGAAAGACCCGAGCCTGGTTGAAATTTCAGGAAAGGAGTTAAAATGCGCCGCGGTTGTATTGCTATTGGAAAGGTGGAATGCGATGGTTGTCATCGTCCTCTTAAATATGGAGAACGCTATCTATTAATTGATGAGGAAGAGGACAAAAAGCAACGTCTTTGTGTTGATTGTTGCCTGAGTCGTGGTTATATTACACGTAAAACGACGAAAGCAGAGCAAATAATCACCTTTCTCTCCGAGGAATAAACATTGGCATCGTAATTTCAGGAGTTTGACTCCTGGCAATGCTATAGAGTATTCAATGATTTACAATAGGGTAACATTTAAGGGGAAACTTTGAGCGAGCGCATTTTTATCGGTGTTGCTTGGCCTTATGCCAATGGTCCTCTGCATTTAGGACATATCACTGGTGCTTATCTGCCAGCTGATATTTTTGCCCGCTATCATCGTCTTAAGGGCAATAAGGTTCTGATGGTTTCGGGTAGTGACCAACATGGGGCACCGATTACAATTCGTGCTGAGCAAGAGTCTACCACGCCGCAAGAAATAGCAGCCAAATATCATCAACAGTTTCTGGAGTGCTGGAAAAAATTGGGGATCTCCTTTGATTTATTTACTACTACCGGCACTTCCAATCACACTCAAGTTACTCATGACATATTTCTCACTTTGCTCGATAAGGGCTATATTTACAAAGACAAGATGCTGCAAGCTTACTGCCCTAAATGCCAGCGTTTCCTTCCTGACCGGTATGTGGAAGGTACCTGCCCTTACTGTGGCTTCACTAAGGCGAGGGGCGATGAATGTGATGCATGTGGCAAGCCCTTGAGTCCAGTGGAACTCAAGGAACTTCGCTGCTCCCTTTGCTCCACTCCTCCGCGCTTTGAGTCTTCAGAGCATTTCTTTTTACGCCTTTCTGCTTTTCAGGACAAGTTGACTGCCTGGATAAAGGAGCAAACTCACTGGCGGCGTAATGTACTGAGCAGCACATGGAAATTTCTGAACGAAAGATTAAGAGACAGAGCAATTACTCGTGATTTAGATTGGGGAGTAACTGTGCCGCAACCCGGCTTCGAACACAAACGTATTTATGTATGGTTTGAGGCAGTCATTGGTTATTTATCGGCAAGCAAGGAATGGGCACAATTACTTGGAGATGATACCGCCTGGCAGGCTTTCTGGCGCGACGATGCCAAGAGTTTTTATTTCATTGGCAAGGACAATATCTTTTTCCATACTCTTATTTGGCCAACGATTTTGATGGGTTACGGCGGTCTAAGTCTTCCTTATGATGTCCCAGCTAATGAATTTTTAACTATTGAAGGCAGGAAGCTTTCTACCAGCCGTAGTTGGGCGATTTGGCTTGATGATTACCTGGAACGCTACGCACCAGATGCTCTGAGATATACCTTGGCGGTGAATATGCCTGAGACAGGAGACAGCGATTTCTCCTGGCGAGAATTCCTTCGGCGTAATAATAATGAACTGGTAGCTACCTACGGCAATTTAGCGCATCGGGTTCTCACATTTAGTCAGCGCCATTTCGATGGAGTTGTGCCTGCACCGGGGGAACTGGATCAATACAGCCAGCGCTTACTTCACGAGGCTAAAACTGTTTTGGATGGCGTGGATGAATTACTTTATCACTGTGAGTTTAAAGGCGCGATCAAAGAGGCTATGTCTCTAGCTCAGAAAGCTAATCGTTATCTTGATGAACAAGCTCCCTGGAAAACAATTAAAGCGGAGCGCAGTCCCGATAAAAGCGGGGCGGCTAAATCCATCTTTACCGTCCTCTCTATACTGGCAGCGTTGAAAACTGTTTTTTATCCCTTCCTGCCCTTCAGTTCTGAAAAGCTGCATTCCTATCTCGGATTTGATGGGAGTGTGAAGGAATCAGGTTGGAAAATTCAGTTTTTACCTCCAGGGCAGAAGCTTCGTCCTCCTCAACCGTTATTTGTTAAGCTGGATGAAGATATTGTTGCCCAGGAAAGTAACCGACTCGGTTCCCCGGGGAGATGAATAAACAGATGTGAGCCCTGCCCTGAGAACACTTGTTATCACCCCACGCCACTACGACTTGCTGACAATGATGCTACGAATCACGCATTAAACAACCTCTTGGCATCACTCTTGCATTTCTGTCTTAGCTAGGGGTTGACTGGGGTGCCAGATCCGCAAATATTCTATTAAGCTCATGTTCATCTAGAGTCTCATGAATGATAAGTTCCTCAGCCAGCTGTTTTAGCTTTTCCTTGTTCGCGGTCAAGATTTTTTTGGCTGTTTTGTATGCCCGCTGGATAATAGCGTACACTTCTTCATCAATTTGGTTGGCTATCTTATCACCATAATCCTTTTGTTCACTAATCTCACGCCCGAGAAAGACGAGTTCCTGCTTCTGTCCAAATGTCCGCGGCCCCAATTTCTCGCTCATACCATACTCGACGACCATCTTCCTTGCTAGCTTAGTCGCTTGCTCTAAGTCGTTTTGTGCACCGGTGGTAACGTCGTTGAAGGTGATTTCCTCGGCAACACGTCCGCCCAGTAGTACTGCCAATCCATCATCGAACTGAGATTTTGTCCACAAATAACGGTCTTCGGTTGGCAGCAGCCGTGTCCAGCCACCAACCATCCGCCGAGGGACAATGGAAATCTTATGTACAGGGTCAGCATTGGGCAACATCTTGGCAGTCAAGGCGTGTCCACTTTCATGGTAAGCAGTTATTTCCTTCTCCTTGGCGCTTATTACACGGCTTTTCCTTTCTGGTCCGGCCATGGTGCGGTCGGTAGCCTCCTCGAGTTCCTTTAATGTGATGTCTTTACGATTGCGTCTGGCAGCCAGGATGGCTGCTTCATTGATCAGATTGGCTAAGTCAGCACCGCTGAATCCCGGCGTTACCTTGGCTATAGTCTCTAAGTCAACTTCTTTAGCCAGAGGCTTGTCCTTGGCATGTACCTCTAGAATAGCCTTGCGGCCCTTTATATCTGGCAGGTCAATGACGATGTGGCGGTCAAAACGGCCGGGGCGTAACAAGGCCGGATCCAAGATGTCGGGACGATTGGTGGCAGCCATGACAATGATGTTAACGTTGGTATCAAAGCCATCCATCTCAGCAAGAATTTGATTCAGGGTCTGCTCTCTTTCGTCATGTCCTCCACCTAAGCCAGCACCACGGTGTCGGCCTACGGCATCAATTTCATCAATAAAGATAAGGCATGGCGCATTATGCTTGGCTTGTTCAAATAAGTCTCTGACTCTGGCAGCACCTACGCCCACAAACATCTCCACAAATTCGCTACCACTAATAGAGTAAAAGGGCACCTTGGCTTCTCCCGCGATAGCTTTGGCTAGTAATGTCTTTCCTGTTCCTGGTGGTCCTACCAGAAGCACCCCTCGAGGCACGCGTCCTCCCAGTGTCTGGAATTTCTGGGGAGACTTGAGAAACTCTACTATTTCCTGAACTTCTTCTTTAGCCTCATCAGCTCCGGCAACGTCGGCGAAAGTCACTCCAGGTCTCTTGTCGAGGCTTAATCGGGCGCGGCTTCTACTGAAATTAAAAGCTTGTGTGCCAGCACCCCGGGCAGCGCGAAAGAATAAAAAGTAAAACAATGCTCCAAGCAACACAATAGGGAGTATGACTGTTAGTGCTATCGTTCCCCAATCGAAGCCAGTAGGTTTAACATCGATTTTTATCCCTTTCGCCCCCAGTATTACTCCTTCTTCTGCCAGGTAAGTGCGCAACTCATAGGTACTGCCTCCAAACGCTGTTTTGATTTTGATTTCGTTCTCTTTTAAGCCTATGAGATTATCGCCGTCTTGTAGAATGGTGTCGATTTGTGTAGTAGTTTTGAGCTTGAATGCATCCAGATCTATCTGATACTCGTCAGCAAGCTTGCCACCTTGCTCCAGTGCGCTGCCATCAAAGTCAGGATTCAGCATCACCGCATTGACATTTATATCTTCTTCTCTAAGAAGTGTACCCAAGTCATCGGTAGTTTCTGCAAATGGCATCCAACATATAACTTCTCCATCCTTCAACCCAATGAGCTTCTCCCCATCTTGCCAGTATGCAATAGTGTCGACCTGTGGCTTGGCACTTTCGATAAAATCAGGTAGGCTTACTGCCTCAGGCTTTTCGCGGGGTGTGAGAACAATAACCAAAGCTACTATCACTACTAAAAGTAGCAGGTAAAAGATACTGCTATGCCACCATTTTGTGTGCATATTTTCCTTCTCACTTTAATTATAGCAGATATATTGCAACCCGAAAAATTTTATCCCTAAATTTGAGGATGGAGGTGTAGTGCAACGGAATTCCAATACAGGATGCACAGTTTTCAAAATATACATACATGATGATCCGTGTCAAATCATTTAAACACCTAACCCAACAGAGGATTGCTTAATCATATAATTTCTAACTATATGAGGTGCCAACTTCTTGTAGATGTCAGCCTGCGGGGTTTTCTTCTTTTCCTGGTAAACCCTATACAGCTTTTCCAACCGGGCATCTATTTGTCTCTTTAAGTGGGCGGGAT
>JAGHCA010000100.1 GCA_021160725.1 Dehalococcoidia bacterium
AGCTACAATTGCTGAGCAGACAACGAGGAATGCCATTGACTTCTTTTCATTAGATTTGGATATAGTATTCTAGACCGAGCCAGAAAATTACAAGATTTTCTTGGCTCGGTTAATTTAAGTAAGGAGGCCAGTTACATGATACAATCGATAGTAGGCGAGGATAATTTTCAGAATATTGTTTTGCAGTCGAAGTCGCCAGTTCTGGTGGATTTCTGGGCACAGTGGTGTGGTCCTTGCTTGGCTGCCGCTCCTGTTCTGGAGGAACTGGAGAAAGAATATACTGGCAAGATAGACTTCGCTAAAGTGAATGTGGATGATAATGGACCTCTGGCTGCCAGGTACGGAATAGCTGCCATTCCCACTATGCTCATATTTAAAGGCGGTCAGCCTGTCCAGCAAATTGTTGGGTACAAGTCTAAGAAAGAACTCAAACGGGTATTAGATGAAGTTCTTAAGGAGTGAATTGTACGCTAGCTTGCAATAAAAAAATCACGGATGGAATCAAACTCCTCAGGCAGAAGCGCTAATAGCAGAGGGAATCCTTCCATTAAGAATCTGGCTAATCCCGATTGACTAATAACTGCCTCCGTGCCCGGGTAATAATTAACTACAATAGCGAGGATGGCAGCACATAACAAGCTCCCTATAAAGACGCCGAGGATACAGCCCACAAGCCTGTCAAGCCAACCAAGCAGGACGAGATGAACCAGCTTAGCTACGAGTCGGCCAATCACACCGGCCACGATTAAAGTAGCTATTAAGATGATGGCATAGGCAGCTATGTTAACCCAGGTAGCACCGCTGGAAGAAAGCACTGCCGCAAGCTCGTCGTAATAACGTCCGGCCAAAACTATGCCACCTATTAACCCGGCAATGCCAAATACCGTCTTGATAATTCCTTGTCGCAGTCCCACGGCACCTAACAAAACTGCAACTACTATTATGACTATATCCAACCAATTCATTGCTTACCTCCTCAATTTTTCATTTTATCACAAGATGATTATCTGTTTGGTTAAATATCTTATCCCTGATAAGCAGCTTAATTGTTTTTATGTTATGCTTCGCCGCATTCAAGCTTGTAGTCGCAGTAAGAGCACATCCAGGAAGGGCATTTGGGAAGCTGCAGTGGTGAAGTCGCTTTTTCCAGAAGCTCAAGCCGGCGTAATGCTTCAGCTTTAACAGCATTCAAATTCCTGAAGCTTACATCATAGACCATCAGTTTGGCATTCTCTTTGGGAACTCTAACATAATAGAGCAGCAGCCTGCCTTTTGTGTTCTCTGTCATGGCACAGTCAAATCCCAGGCGGAGGAAGTAATGAGAGAAGGTCCGGGGTAAGCGTTCCCTTTCCACCAGCGAAGAAAATTTTGGGTCGCGTAAAATGGTGGGCATGTTTTGCCAGGTTCGGACCAGGTCGGATAGTGACGCGTGTTTTACGGGAATCTTCTGTGCTTCACCCGGCGCACCGAAGTATAGCGAATCACGGAGGGCATCGATGAAGCCACGCTCATCCATGGAACGGAGATATCCTTCCTTCTCTTCCCGTACTTCTTTACCTGAAGCAATTTCCTGCAACTTAAGGCGCTCGAAATAGGCTTTGCGGGGGAAAACGATATCGTTGATGCCGAATACTTGGGATGGTTGAGCCCCAGCCATCTTGCTGAGGAGTTGCTCACAGGTCATGTTATCGACGTAGATTTCCCCGGCTAAATCAGCTATCTCATGTGATGCTGGTACCGATGTGGTTGTGCAGTCGCATACCTGCGAGTAATCACAGTGCTTGTTGAACCAGGGACAGATGGGAAGGTTGCTGGGGTCGTTGTCAATGAGGGCCTGCACCAGGAGGTCACGTCTCCGCCGCATTTCCTCTCGAATTGCCTCCAGGTCGGGGAAAGTAACGTGATAGACAACCAGAGGGGAAGTCGAGGGCGATTCTTCCTCGGGGCGTTGATAGACAATGATTTCTCCCTCGTGGGCATTGACCATAGCGCAGTACATGCCCAGTTGCTCGATATAAGTTGGCCTGTTTTTCAATAAATCCTTCGTGTCTACAGGCGTGGAGGTGGTCTTGACCTCCACGGGAATTTTTTCATAGATGTCAATCTTGCCCACAATACCCTCGGCTTCCACAAATTGTTCCAGGTATTCTTCGCTGGATACGGCTGAACCGAATGTCTTGTGAAAGCCTGTGCCAGCCCACATAAGCTGCTGCTTCTCCAGGGGCGGAACGATTTCAGGATATGTTCTCCTGAAGTAAGCCTGTTTGAGGTTAAGTAAGTCGGTTACGGAGATGCGATATGGGGGGCGGCGCGTCTTTAAGCTTTGCATTAAAGCATCCTTGATCGAGCGGTTTGCCTCAATGTGGGAAACATAAGATGCGATGTCGAAGTCACTCACTTTTCAATCCCTTTCACTGCCAGGCCCTCAGTCGCCTGAAGGCTTCGAGTTTCTCCTTATCTCCGATTTTAGCCTTTTCCACCGCCTGTGTCAGAAATTGGATGCTGCTATCGTAGGTCTTCCTGTCCACAGGATAAGGATAGCCGTCTTTGCCGCCATGGGCAAAGCTATAGCTGGCCGGGTCTCGCAGGCTGACCGGTGTCTCATAAACCAGTTCTGAAATAAGGCTCAGAGCGCGAAGCGTTTTAGCTCCTATGCCCTCCAGGGCTAGCAGTGATTCAAAGTTTTCAGGTTTATGTTCATAAGCTGTGAGGAAAATCTTGCCCAGCCTGTCAGGGTGAATATCTTCCAGGCTGATGTAAGGTCGTCGGGGCAGATTTAGGGTCTTTAGCCTGTTTAGCTGGCTTACAATTTTATCTGGCTTCTCTTCGGCAGCGACACGGGCAATGACATCCCTCACTTTCGTGCTCTCTAGAGCCACCAGATTTAACGCTTCCCCCCTGGTCTGGGAACAAATAGCCGCCTCGGGCTCGCAGACGAAATCGCTGACTTTCTCTCCCAGCCAGTGGTAGCGTCGCGCATAGCGATTTGCCTCGTTCATACCCTGCTGGATAACTGCCCAGGAGCCGTCTCGGGTAAAGAAAAAGCTGTGGTGATAAAGCTGATAACCATCCTGGAGTGCGGAATTATCCACCTTGGCTGACATCCGGCTGGCATAGACCAGGGACGATGGATTTACCTTCAGCAGATGCCCGATGTTTTCTATCTCCAGAGGGGTTTTCCGTGAAGTCCTTCCCTTGCCCCCGGCCACAAATAAACCCAGCTCCCTTTCCAGTCCTCGCATTCCTTCCTTTATGGCGCCGCAGACGGTGGTGGTGACGCCGCTGGAGTGCCAGTCGTAGCCCAGGACGCAGCCGAAAGCCTGGAACCAGTAGGGGTCGGAGAGCCGGCGCAGCATCTCCTCAGTGCCAAACTCCGTTACCGTAACGATGGTAATCTCCCGGGCAAGCTGGCACATCCGCCCGAACAGCCACGGCGGCAC
>JAGHCA010000054.1 GCA_021160725.1 Dehalococcoidia bacterium
AAAGGTAAGATTGGGATCGATATTGAAGAAGTGAAGCCCCGACCTGAATCGCTTTTTTCTCATGTGGCGAGTGATGAGGAATGGGGGCTGAAGGAAAAGTCATGGGATACCTTTTTTCGCTACTGGACTGCGAAAGAAGCTATTCTGAAGGTTATCGGAATTGGCATAAGCGGACTAAAGGCCTGTCGGATAATCTCGGTCCTCGACGAGAATCATATTACTCTGGACTATAAGGGGCAATTTTTTCTGGTTGAGCAATTAAGATACAAAAACCATATTGTTTCTGTGCTTAAAGGCGATAACCAAATTGAATGGGTAATTCTTGACAAATCCTAAATCCTAAGCACGAAATTCTAAACAAATCCAAATTCCCAAATTTCAATACCAAAACTCCTTTTCAGATTTTAGACGTTGATGCTTTGATATTGTTTAGCATTTCGTATTTAGTGCTTAGGGTTTTTCAAAAGTGAGTTTTATCAAACTCCTTTGACCGATATCGCTCCCATCGGGGGAAAATCTCCTGGTAGACCCCAAGCCTTATTCCCATTAACTTTATCGTTCGTAGAAGCAGCATTCTTAACAGCCTCGGTTTATTAAGAAGAGTTTTCATCAAAGCGAGGAGAGTTTTAGTTAGTGTAGGTGGGCATCCCTCTATTTTGGTGGCATTTCGCAAACTCTTATTGCTTCTGATGGCACAGTCGCCGTAAAGTAAGACCTTTTGAGTATCTCTTTCCGGATTCAATCTTAGCCCGTAATATAATGCTGCACCGCCAAAATCCATTCCAGGGTTATCTTTGCCGAATATTGATAGTGCCAGGGCAAGTGTGGCACCGCAAGCGGAACAAAGAGTTTGCCCTGGACAGGGAGCGGAAAGTCCCGTTATTTTCGCCGGCGCCAGTAATTCTTTGTCCGGTTCAAATCGCCACTCAAGTTGCTCCTTTAGATATTCTATATCCTCTCCTTTGATTTGAATTGCGCTGACATCAAAAGAGCGATTGTGTCTCTGGGCAAATTCTCTCAGATAGTCAACTTGCGCCGGATCAATTCCTAGGATTGTTGTTCCAACAACATCGCACTCGAATATATCTGGGCTGGCTATAATCAAATCCTTGCGGTGGGCTACACCAACAAGAGTTTCTGGTCCCCTTTCCAACATATATATACCATCAATTATGACCAGGTCGCTCTTGATAGCTTCGTTCAAAAGGCAAATCAGGGTATCCAATCGCTTACTCATATGAAACCTTTTTCTGGAATTTTTGCTGAGACAGCCCTTCAAATTTTTGAAGCCCAGAGAGACCTTTGTCTGAAAATGAGTCTTGAGCACCGGGACATTTATGAGAAAGTCTGTGTCTAAGGCTGCTCGGGAGACCTTGACCTTTACCCCTTCTAAATCCAGTTCATGAAAAGCACCTTGGTTGAAATCAATCAGCTTAATTCCGTATTTTTCTGCTACCCTGTCAATGCCTGTGCCCTTAAAACCCTGTTTCGTATAGGGCTCAAGCTCATCGAATATGCCAATGATAGCTCCTTCTCCTATAGAAATATCCTTGCAACCATACTCGAGCAATAATTGCACGACTCCGTCTATGACCTTCGTGGTAGTTACCATTCCATAGGGAGGCATTATTTTGTGTCGGAAACAATTATTGGGTTTTATCAGGACTCTATCCTGGCTATTGAGTTTCTCAAATCCCTGACATAGCTCAATAGCCTTACAAAGCGAATCCAAGGAGCCGTCAAATTTTACCAGCGATACTGTCATGAGCTCTGCGCACCAACTTGATAATTCTTAATCTCTTCAACATATAGGTCCAGGAACATCTGAGCTTTCTCTTCGGAGAACAGGGCAGGCCTAAAAGTGAGAGCGAAGTTCAGATTCTTATTGTAGATACCAGCAGCGATGCTTAATCCCATCGGAGTTACCACTGGTGCCGAGCCAGTAACATTGCGTATTTTGGCATTACCTATTTTCCGCACTGCCGGTTCTTCAGAGCCTGGTTTTGGCCAGATAAAGCCCACGTTGGTAACTAGAATAGTATCAACATATGTCCGGGTAATCATCAAGAATCGACACATTCTCCTCATAACAAATAAAGGGAAGCGAGAGCAAAAGTAAAAAAAATAAACTAAAGAGAAGGCTGTCCTATTCATAGTCGCATCTATGGTATTTGTCCTTACCTGCCTCAATAGCTTCGCTGGATCAGTCCTATCTTCGGGTGTGGTAGGTAAGGAAAGCCAAGATGCCTGATTAGAAACAACGTAGCGAAAACCCTTTGGGCTTATGTTTACTGGAGCCATTACGCGTATTTTTCTACTGGCCTTCCCATGTATGCTATTCCACTTCTCAACTACACGGTAACAAGCTGCCAGAAAAATATCGTTTAGCTCGACTCCGGCTGATATTGCTTTAGACTGGATTTGATCGAATTCCCTGGGACTTATAATTTTAAAGCAGAAACGTAGTTCCCTGGATTTTCCCGACTTATCGTGGAAAACCCTTGTTGGGGGAGGCAAGGCAGCTATAACAAAGCGATGTAAAAGACTGGAAATCATTTTTCCATAGTAATGTCTCACCTTTGACCTTTGGCTGTGGGCAAACTCCAGTAATTCGTCTCCCTTACGGTTTGTGCGAATATCTTCACACTTTTCTGAATCTGGAGAAAGCTCGTTGTTATAGCTCTCGATAACCTTCCTCACGAAAAGAAGAGCACGGAGCCCATCTGCTGCCGAGTGATGAAAGGTGAAGACCAGCGAGAATTCCTGCTCGTTTTTCCTTAATAAAAGAACCCTGAGAGGGAACTCCTTGTTGATATTAAGGGGTTGATTCATCCATGAATAAAGATAGCTCTCATAGGTCGTATCGGGTAGTTTTGTTTGGTCTACAACGTTCAGGACTCCTTTCCTTGGGTCTTTTTGTATTTCGCGAAAGGGCTTAAAATGTCTGCTTCGCAAAATTGTTCTCATTACAGGGTGCGCTTGTTGTGCCGATATAATCGCTTGATTCAATCTACCATGCTCTATTTCCCCTTCGAGGTTTAGAGTTACGTGAATAAGCATGGGCTCATTTATGCTATCCAGAGCTAGCAGACATTTATCAACGCAATTCAGTGGAATTGAACCGAGGGTGCTTTCCATTTTTCTTCGCATAGCAGCCTGGAATTAGACCAGTGAGACAAGTTATAAGGCCTGAGGGGTTATAATAACTCCATGACGGCTGTATTCAAACCGACTGAACTTGTACCTGCTTCCGCAAAAGTTTTTTGGCTTACTGTTCCAACCCTTCAATCTTTTTCTTCACCGCTTGGGCAATCTCAGCCGAGACTTTTTTACCGCCCCGGCATGCCAGCCAGGCTAGAGCCCCTGAAACGTCGCCTCCAATAGTCACCTTCGTCTTGCCATTCACAGGTTCCAGAGCGTAGAAGCGCGTTAAATTAGTACCCAGAGCTTTTCCTTGCATGACCACATTCCGTTCTGGGACAAACTCGGTAATTGTCATCAATAATTTAACTGTAAGCCCGCTTACCTTAGCTGTGACAGAAAGCTGTGAACCTGTTGTCAAAGGCCCCTTAGAGAGCCGCTCTATTTTCTTGATGGACGGCATCCATTGGGGCCATTCTTCAAGTTTGTCTATCAGCGCCCAGACTTTCTCGACAGGAGCATTAATGTCGATGCTGCTCTCAAACCTCATGCCTGCCAGAATCCTCCCGAGTGTAGTATCATACAGAACATTATATTATATAC
>JAGHCA010000055.1 GCA_021160725.1 Dehalococcoidia bacterium
ATTAAGAAGTTCCAACGTCTTTTTAATGTACTCAGTATACCCGTAGTTCAAAAACTGTATAGTATGTCTTGGACACCGCACAGTCTAAATTTGACAAATTTGGCAAGCTTCATTATTATTGACATAAGTTCATAATTGGTGATAGAAAAGGGGGGATTATAAATGGCTAGGCCAACGAAGTTGCGATGCGTTGCCCAATTGCCGAACGTAGGTTATTTCAGACCGGTGGGAATTCCGGCAAGTGCTTTGCAGAGAGTTTGCCTTTCCTTGGAGGAATTCGAGTCCATACGACTCAGAGATGCGGAGGGACTGGAGCAGGGAGAATGCGCTCAGCAGATGCGCATTTCTAGGCCGACCTTCCATCGAATATTGGAATCGGCTCGGAAAAAGCTGGCTGATGCTCTGATTAATGGCAAGGCAATTCAAATTGGAGGAGGGAACTTTGAGTTTGCCCAACGTCTCTTTAGGTGTAGTAACGATGGGCATGAGTGGACTGTGCCTTTCGATACCATAGCAGAAAAACGTCCTTTGTCGTGTCCGAGGTGCTTTAGTGAGAATATCAGTCCTATGCCTTTGCCTCCATTTGCTGCTGGCAAAGGATATGGCAAGAGATTTCGTGGTGGCAGGAGATGGTGAATGTAGGTGAAAGATGATAGATTATGCCAGGATTTGATAGGAGGACGGGATTATGTGGGGTAGGGCCTATGACAGGTGGAGGAATGGGAAAAACGCAAGGCCTCACCCTATTTGTTCAGAATAAGTAGTCAGACTCCTGGTATCACCTGTTGCGGTTGGACCGAGCGTTTGTAATGCACTGTCCTGCTCTACAGGGGATATACGCTGGCGGCAATAAGGGGCTGAAAATAAAAAACAGTAGACGGAGGTTATTATGAGGTATGCAATACCGGTGAATGGGGGCGTAACATCGCCACACTTTGGTCATTGTGAATATTTTGCCTTGATCGACACTGATGAAAATGAGAAAAAAATAATCAGAAAAGAGCTTATCCCATCGCCGGGACACCAGCCGGGGCTTCTTCCAGAGTGGCTGGCAGAACAAGGCGTTGCGTTTGTGATTGCCGCTGGCATGGGATCCCGAGCACAGAGCCTTTTCGAACAACATCGCATAGGGGTCATTGTCGGCGCTGTGGAAAGCGATCCGGAGAAGGCGGTTCTGAGTTATCTCAATGACCAACTAGCTACAGAAGGTAATATCTGTGACCACTAATATAGATGAAACTGGAGGAAACTTATGACAAGTGAAGAGAAAGTGAGAGAGAGCTTGGAAGAAGTACTGGTGCCTACTGTCAAACGCAGCATAGTAGAAATGAACCTGGTGCGTGAAATTGCTACTTCCGATAAACACGTGAACGTTACCTTGGCATCAACAGGATTGGCTGCGGACGTCCAGGGCTGGATCAGAACGAAGGCGAAGGAAGTTATTGAGAAGGTGACTGAGGTCGATGATGCGAGCATAGAATATGCTGATGCCAGGGCAAAGGATCTTAACGAAATAGGTCATATTGTTGGCGTGATGAGTGGCAAAGGAGGCGTGGGCAAATCTTTGGTATCAAGCCTGCTTGCCATCGCTCTGAATCGTAAGGGATATGAGGTAGGCATTCTAGATGCCGATATTACTGGCCCTAGCATACCTAAGATGTTTGGGCTGAGTGCTCGACCTAGTGGGAACGAAAGTGGAATACTACCGGTAATATCAAGGTCGGGGATTGAAGTCATGTCTATTAATCTTCTTCTGCCCAGTGAAGATGATGCCGTAATCTGGCGCGGGCCTCTAATTGGAAATACCATCAAGCAGTTTGGCGAGGATGTACTCTGGGGCAAGCTTGATTTCCTGATGGTAGACCTGCCGCCGGGGACTGCAGACGCGCCGCTGACGCTAATGCAGTCATTTCCGATTTCGGGGATAATTGTCGTTTTCACCCCTCAAGACCTAGTTGAAATGATTGTACGCAAAGCAGTGAATATGGCTCGGAAGATGGAGAAGCCTGTTCTGGGCGTGGTCGAGAATATGAGTTATCTATATGTAGCCGAGATAGATAAGAAGATTGAGGTCTTTGGTCGGAGTCGGGGAGAAGAGACAGCCCGTGCCGTCAATGCTCCATTCTTGGGCCAAATACCCATAGACCCGGAGCTAGCCAAACTCTGCGATGACGGTAAAATTGAGCGCTATGACAATGAGATCGTTACTAGACTGGGCGAATCTCTAGTTCGTGTGCTGGCGGCTGGTGAAAAATAAATTAAGGAAGAGCAATGTCTGCTGATTTTGAGGAACTTAAAGAGTTAATTTTGGCAGATGCCCGCGATGACCTATTCTGAAGCAGCTATTAACCACACCATGGATTCAAGGAGTCTAAGTGTAGTGCAGGATGACAACGGCTTTGTGAGAGTCGCAGGACCTTGCAGTGTCGCAATGGAGATATGGCTCAAGGGCAACACTGATGTTATTGCTGGTGCTATCGTTAGGACTGATGGCTGTAGTACCAGCGTTGCCTCTGGCAGCATGGCTACGGAAATGGCTCAAGGCAAGAATATCGGCGAAGCTCTGAAGATAACGCGGCGCGACGTGCTGGATGTTTTGGAGTCTGCCCGATGAAAGTAAGAATTGTGCTCTGCTAGCAACAGATAACCTCTAGGCAGCAATAAGAGACTGCGTCGAAACGAAACGAGAGCTAGGGAAAAGAGCATATCGCAAATATTAAGGAGAATAAAAAATGCCTCCCGTTGTTTCTATAGTGGGAAAATCCCGTTCAGGTAAGACAATTGTTGTTGAAAGGCTCATCAGGGAACTAAGATCGAGGGCTTATCGCGTTGCTACTATCAAGCATGCTCCCCGAGGGGCTAGCTTTGATGAACCAGGTAAGGATAGCTGGCGACATATTGAAGCGGGAAGCGAGACTGTGGTGGTTAGCTCACCAAATAATATCGTGCTGGTAAAGCCTGTTTCGGAAGATGCCTCTGTTGAAGAGCTAGTACGCCTCCTGGGCGAAGACTACGATATCATCCTTGCTGAAGGATTTAAGCAGGGGAGTGCCCCCAAGATAGAAGTCCATCGGAAGGAAGTCGGTGTGCCTCTCAGGGATATCAAAAAGCTTATAGCCATAGTTACCGATGAACCGTTGGAAACTAAAGTCAGGCAGTTCTCATTTGAAGATAGTAAGGGACTGGCTGACTTGCTAGAGAGAGGTTTTATCAAACCACAGAAAGAGCGAATCTCTCTTTACGTTAATAATACTCCAGTGCCTTTGACTACTTTCCCTAAGCAGATCATTAAGAATGTGCTTGTGGCTATGGTCTCGTGTTTGAAGGGAGTGAAGGAAGTCACTAGTCTCCAGATTTTCCTGAGGGAAGAGGATGCACGGAAGTGAAAGATTACTATCACGTTCTTGGCGTAAGCAGAGACGCCAGTCCTGAAGATATTAAAAAAACCTTCCGCAGATTGGCCTTGTGTTATCATCCTGGCCGCAATTCTGGAAATATCAAAGAAGCCGAGGACAGGTTCAAAGGGATAAATGAGGCTTATGAAGTGATTGGAAATGAGAAAAGGAGGCGTCAGTATGATTATTTGACGAGCTATAGACGAGGGCAGACTGAGGGGGGCGGGTGTGAATATGGCTTTCACAGGTAACTTTGCTGACCCTGCCTATAGCAGTTTTGAAGAGCTTCTAAGGCTGCTGATGCTATTCAACTTTGATATTAGCGAAGTGTTCAGGGGACAGGGCAAAGCCTGCGGTAGAATGCGTCGGGGTCGTCAATGCTGGCGTCAACATTGGCGCTGAATCTTGTAGTGCAGTGATGGTGCTTAGATGAGAAAGGTTGGATACTGAAAATGGGAATTATCTATGGTCCTGTCGCTTCATGGCGATTAGGCAGGTCACTGGGCATAGACCTCCTGAATGCGCGGAGGAAGGTCTGTGACTTTGACTGTGTTTATTGCCAGTTAGGCAAAACAAGACGTTTCGTCGTCGAGCCAGAGGAATTTATCAGCTTGGAAGAACTAAGCCGTGAAATTGAGTCCCTTAGGCCGATAGATGCTGACTATGCTACTTTTTCTGGCATGGGTGAGCCGACCTTGGCCAGCAATTTGGGTGAGGCGATTGAGATGGCAAGATCAATTTTAGACTTGCCCATAGCTGTGCTCACCAATAGTTCCCTCATGTTCCGCGAGGATGTCAGGCAACGGCTTGCTAGGGCCGATGTGGTGGTAGCCAAGCTAGATGCCCCAAACGAGAAGCTGTTTTCCTTAATCAACAGGCCAGCTTCGGGTTTGCGTTTTGACCTTATATTGGATGGCATTAATCGCTTTAGGGGTATATATCGGGGTAAACTGGCTCTGCAGGTAATGTTTGTTCAGGCTAATGAAAATTCTGCCCAAGGGATAGCTGAACTTGCACGTAGCATTTCACCTGACGAGGTGCAGATAAATACACCCCTGCGTCCATCGAAGGTGAAACCCCTGCCGCCTGAAAAGATAGCTAGCATACGAGCAGAGTTCAGGAATCTTCGGAATGTAGTTACCGTATATGAGGCATCAAGCCACGAAGTCAAGCCGCTTGATGTTGCGGAGACAATGCGTCGCCGCCCCGGTCTCAAGTGAGGATTTTAGTTTGTGGGGAAGACATGAAAGGGAAGCTGGAAACCAGCCGGACTCACGAGGATGAAAAAATCATGCCTGGTGATGGGATAGTGGCCACCATCGTCTACGACAACAACCGGTATGATAGGCGACTCACCCCAGCTTGGGGTTTCTCTTGTGTTGTCACAGCCCCTGAGAAGACTATATTGTTTGATACTGGAGGTGATGGAGGGATCTTGCTGGACAACATGAAAAAGCTATGTATCAGGCCTTCCGAGGTAGATGTCATAGTGTTATCTCATATACACGGTGACCATACCGGAGGACTGCAGGAATTTCTCAGGCATAATAGCCAGGTGGCTGTTTACCTGCCGAGCTCGTTTCCCACACAGATAAAGCGGCATATCAGATCCTTTGGAGCGGAAGTCAAGAATGTACATGAACCTGAAGAACTATTCGAGGCTGCTATTACCACGGGGGAATTGAATGGAGGGGTAGAGGAGCAATCGCTGTTGGTTAAGGTATCAGGGGTAGTTTGCCTAATAACTGGCTGTGCCCACCCTGGTATAATAAACATCACCAAGAAGGCAAAGGAAACCGTCGGGAAAGAAGTTTATCTGGTGATGGGAGGCTTTCATTTGGGTGGGTTATTTAGCTCGCAGATTAGTTATGTGGCAGAAAGCCTGCATAGATTAGGAGTGCAAAAGGTAGCTCCGTGCCATTGCAGCGGTGACACAACAAGAAGACTGTTTAAGGATTACTTTGGGAAAAACTATAGTGACTCCGGCGTAGGCAAACAAATAACAATCAAGTAGGTGGGAGTATATGAGCATAGTCGAAGCATTGGCTGAACTTAAGGCAATTTCGGGGAAAGGACTTTAGCCTGCGGCTTATCCAAAGGTGAGAAAAATCTTGGTAAGGCTTAAGGAGGGCGATGAAAGCATGAGCCGTCGGGATGGAGGTAAAACAATGAGAGGAGATATGTATCTTGCTTGGTCATCCAGCGAGGAAATACTCAATAGGACTGAGTCCGGTGGCCTGGTTATCTCCTTACTGAAATTTGCCTTGGAGAGTAAACGAGTAGATGCAGTGCTTGCCATTAATGCCAGGGATGGCAATAGATGCGATGGCATCCCTGTCTTGATAACTGATCCCGATGAGGTAATATCAATTGCCGAGGCATTGCACTGTGTCACCGTTAATATTCCCAGGTATATTAAGGAATACCTTAGGGGCGCCTTTGATATGAAGTTGGCTGTGGTGAGCAAGCCTTGTGATATCAGGGGAATTATCGAACTGGCTAAGAGGAAGCAGATCGGCCTTGATAACTTAGAGAAGAAAACATTTGTGGAAATTTGTTCTGATAAGGATGGTGAACTTTTTGAGGAGGCAATTAAGGCGGGCTATATAAATTAAGTGTTGAGCAACCAGATAATAAAGCTATAGAGTATAGGAGAAAGGAAGAGCAAGAGGAGATCAACTCGGTATTGAAGTGGCAGGAGAAAGATTTCACAGCGCTTAAGATTATGACTACTGAGGAAAAATTCAATTACTGGTGGGGGCAATTTAACCAATGTATTAAGTGCTATGGATGCCGTGACGCTTGCCCTATATGCTTCTGCAAGGATTGTATCTAGGAAGTGGACAGAGGTGTAGTTATGCCTGGAGAGGTGCCATCAGATGTCATGTACCCTATGATAAGCATCAGTCATGTCATGGACTCCTGTGTGAACTGTGGCCAATGCCGGGATGTATGCTCTGCCAATATACCTCTAGCTTGACTGACGTTTATGTTGAACAAGGAACTATTCGATACTTTCAGGTATCAGCCAGGGATGGATTTGGACAGCTGTCCGCCCCTAAGGTCGATTACAGATAGGGAATTGACCATGTCTGGCGTTGGACTCGCATTATAATTAAGGGGGTAGAAATGAACGCACAAGTGCAGAAGCCTTTTGAGGAGATTTTAGGATATCTTGAGGGCAAAAAAAGAATAGTTTTAATGGGTTGTGGAGGATGTGCTACTGTTTTTCACACCGGAGGTATAGAAGACATAGATGAAATGGCGAAGAGGCTCACAAAAGAGGGCAAGGTGGTCACGGGTAAAATTGGATTGCCCTTCGCAGTATTTGCATGCTACCTTCCCATGTCTTCTATGTTTTTGAAAGAGCATGAAAAGGAAATAGAAGAGTGCGATGCTATATTGATGCAATCCTGCGGTGATGGCGCACAGGTAGTACGGGCATATCTAGATGAGGAAATGGGTATCGTAAAGCCCATGTATCCAGCCAATAACGCATTAGGATTCTCGGGTGGTGGTCCTGCTAGTTTTAGAGAGGAGTGTCAGGCGTGTGGAGAATGTGAACTTGGGAGAATGGCGGGCATTTGCCCGCTTGTGCAGTGCCCTAAGGGATTGTTAAACGGGCCATGTGGTGGAACAAATACAGATGGCAAATGCGAACTAGATCCCACACGCGACTGTGCTTGGGTAATGATTTACAAGAGGCTGGAGAAACTGGGTCAACTTAGCGAGCTAGAGGAAATAGTGGGGCCACATGATTGGAGTAAACAGGTAAGGCCACGGAGCTTAGAGGTTGAACCTATCGACCTCATGGAAAAGCTGAAGGAAACGAAGAAGGTAATAGAGCATCTGGGAGTATGATTTGGGGAACTAAAGCTAACATTGGAGATAAAGAAAATACTAATATAGAAGGCAAGTTGAATTGAAGGATAGGGAGAAGATAAGGCAAATCTACGAGGTCTTGCCTAAACTGAATTGCGGCCTATGTGGATTTACTAATTGTGGGCACTTCGCTAGAGCGGTAGTTGAGGGCAAAGCTTCGCCTTTTGGCTGCAAACAAAATCCTCTGTCGGGGTATAAAATAAGTGATATTGCCGGAATGAAAGTGCCAGCTTATCACTATGGCTTACAGCCTGTTTTTACTTCTAAATTGGCAGGCGCCCCTGCGCCGCAAGTACTCAGAAAAGAGGTTAGGGAATTAACCCGAAGTGTAAATGACGTTCTGTCTCGAATTGAAAATTTGAAAAGCAGGAGAGGACGTGAATATCATTACTCTAATTGAAAACACAGCAGAAAGAACACGCTTGCGTGCCGAATGGGGATTAAGCATTCTAGTGGAGCTAGACGGGTTAACAGTTCTCCTTGATAGTGGAGAAAGTGGCTCAGTGGTCCACAATGCCTCTGAATTAAATATAGATATCTGCACTATAGACAAGATTGTCTTGAGCCATGGTCACTGCGACCACACCGGAGGCCTGCGTGAACTGCTTATGGCGATGAAGAAGCGAGTAGAGATAATTGCTCACCCTGATATCTGGGATGCAAAGTATGTCAAACGTCCAGGAGAATCAGAGTATCGCTACATTGGTATGCCATTCCAGAGAGAGGAATTAGAGAGTCTGGGAGCCTCGTTTACTCTGACCAAGGAACCGGTATGGATAAGCGACCGCATGGCAACCACAGGCGAAATTCCCTTGCTCACTGATTATGAAAAAGTAGACCCTAACCTCTATGTTAAAAAGGAGGGCACTTTTCAGCTTGACCCTGTTAGAGATGATATGGGGCTGGTGATTAAGACTGACCATGGGTTAGCGATAGTTACTGGATGTGCTCATCGGGGCATTGTCAATACTTTACATCATGCCCAGAAGCTGACCGGAGTGGAGAGTATTAACACCGTGTTGGGCGGCACACATTTAATCCGTGCTAACCAGGAACAAATCGAGCTAACCATCGCTGGGTTGAAGGGATTCGGCATCCAGAAGCTGGGAGCTTCCCACTGCACTGGCTTCCGTGCCATAGTAAGGCTGGCTGAGGAATTCAGCGATATCTTCTTCCCGAACAATGCTGGCACACGTCTGAAGATATGATTAGGTGGCGGCAGAGACGAAAACGACTTCTTTGACCGTAGATGGCAAGCATGTAAAGTCTGCCCAAAGCGGAAGATGTTTTGAGCAGCTTTAGATAAGTGGTAACCCCATTACAAAATAACTACTGGTACTCCTAATGATAGTCTTACGGAGCATTAGCGCCATGACAATTGCAACAGTGATTCCTATGATGTAAGTTGGGAAAACCAGAAAGCTTGCTTAATCAGGATGGTGGCGACCTGTTCATTGGATTCTCTCACAATACGGATAGGCCCTCTAGCGCGGCACTAAGGTAAAGCAAGACACTCTCAAAAACAAGCAATACCACGATTGCCAGGTTTGTCCAGATTGGAGCCCCCACTTCGCCAATTAGCCTCAGGGTACCTGGTGCTCTTCTTATGCTACTAGCTTGTGGCTCTGGAGTTTGAGTTATAACTGCTCTGTCCGAATTCCAAGACACGATGCCGATCGTTTCTACTAAAAATATTATATCCCCGGAATAGCGATGCATTGTTTCTTTTTAATGCCTCTTAGTCATTTCCTTTCGCCTTCCTTTTAAAAGGCTGTGGCAATTCCGAGGCGAATTTGCCGTGGTCGAGGCGAGCAACTCTTTCTAGAGCCCGACGCCCCTGCCTGGACAAAGAACATACGCCCAACGGAGCGGGAGGCAGACAGCAGGTGGAGGGCGATGCGAGCCGAGCCAGCGAGGGCGTAGCCGGAGCAGCCAACCGGGCGTAGCGAGGGTGTGAAGTGGTGAGGGGGATTGAAGTATTTCCTCTGGTATATATCTAGAAGGATTGAGGTCTGATCTAGTTCAGATAAATGGGAGACACTTTATATGCTTATAACATTGGGTAATAACCTTCCGTGCCATTGCGAGTCCCGACAAGTCGGGGCGTGGCAATCTCATTGCGAAGCTGGAGCCTGCTATAGTTGGACTGAGGAACTTCGCTTAGAGATTGCTTCGTCGCTACCGCTCCTCGCAATGACAAAAAAGTGTCACTAATCATATGAACGAGTACAAGGATTGCGGAGGCTGAGATACATGGGTAACACTCATGGTATGTTTAGTGGTAATAACTTACCATGAGGAGTTACCGGAATGATAAAGCCAGCCAGTTTTTACTTCTTTAAAAGAAAGCCCATTGTCCGAAAAGAGAGATATGAATGTTGGAGAGGAGTGGCAGACCTTTTGGGCATTACAACCCAGGAGAGATTGAGAGTGGAGTGGATGGTCTTCTACTATACCGCGGGAAAGGAGAATGCCGCTCAGACTGCCAAACACTTCGGCATTTCAAGGAAGACCTTTCACAAGTGGTCTAGGCGTTTTAAGGACTCTAAATACAATGTCAAGAGCCTGGCTGATCAATCCAAAGCCCCCTGTCATAAGAGGAACTGGGAGGTAACTCTCACCCAGGAGGAAAGGATAAGGCGGTTGAGAAAGAGATATCCTTACTATGGCAAGAAAAAGTTGAAGGTCATCTATGAGAAGGAATATTCTGAGGAAATCTCTACCTGGAAAATTGAGAGGGTGATACGAAGGTATAAACTCTACCCTGACAAAAAGAAAGCAGAGAAGATCGCCAGAAAGAGAACCAGAGCTCGCCAGAAGCCGAAGAAGAGGATTACCCAGCTAGTGAAGGAAGGGAGACCATGTTTCCTCTTTCAACTTGATACCATTGTTATCTACTGGGGTAATGTCAAAAGATATATTTTGGCTGCGGTAGACCAACCACTAAGTTAGGATATGCGCGGATGTACAAAAATAAGAGTTCAAGGTCTGCAGCAGATTTTCTTTATCGTCTGCGCTATCTTGTTAACCAGCCTATTGTCCCGACTTGTCGGGAACAGACAGATAATGGGAGTGAGTTTGCCTGGGAGTTTGAAAGGGCTACCGCTAAATTAGGAATTCAAAGATACTTCTCCAGAGTCAAAACCCCCAAGGACAACCCGGAGATAGAAAGGTTTAATGAGACATTGGAGTATGAATGGCTTTACAACTTTAATCTATCTTTGGACCCTGAAGAGTTCAATCCCCGCCTAACCGAATGGCTTATTGAATATAATTTCAACCACCCGCACCAATCTCTTGTCTATCTTACTCCTGTAGTATATTGAAAAGAGACTTGTTAAAATCCGCAGCCCAGTGTTACCTATCTGGTCAGCCAGCACAAGATATTGCATTCTACTATATATAGTGTTAAACTATCTCTATACCACAACTTTTGGGAGAAATTTGTGAACTGTCCTTACTGCGGTGGGCAAGAAGCAAGAGTAATAGATTCTCGGAGCTTAGATGAAGTGGTGAGGCGCCGGAGAAAATGCCTCACTTGCGGTGCTCGATTTACCACTTATGAACGCATACAGCCACATGAGGTCTTCGTTATTAAGAAAGATGGGAGGCGCGAGGAATTCAGCCGTGATAAACTTTCATTAGGTATCCGCAAAGCTTGTGAGAAACGTCCTCTGCCTATAGGTGCCGTTGATAAACTTATGGACAACATTGAAGCTGAGCTTTACAAGGCAGGCAAGAGCGAGGTTGCCAGTTCTTATATTGGCGACTTGGTCATGGAAGGACTAAAGAAACTAGACCACATTGCTTACATTCGCTTTGCCAGTGTTTACCGAGAATTCGCTGATATCGGCGACTTAAAACAGGAAGTGGATAGCTTGGCGGTACGAAAAGAGCTAACCTCCCCGGAATCGGGACAACCCAGCTACCGCCGTCCTCTTCTAAGGCGGTAGATTCCCTGATTGATTGTAAGAGAAGATAAAATGCCCAAAGCCCGCCATAAAGAAAACCAAAAAACGATTGGGCGAGATAGAGTAGCTCGAGCTGTTTTCGCCGCTGCCGAGTCCATGGGTATAACCGACAGAAAATTATTAGAAAGGTTTATAGAACAAGTGAGCCAGCGATTAGAGATAGCACACCCATTCCCAGGCATGGAGGAATTTGTTCCTCAAAAAACTACATCCCGACTCGCCGGGATATCTCCCTCTCAAATTCAGGCAATGGTTAAGGAGATCCTAACTGCAGACGAATTTTCTCCTCAAGCCAAAAGCCAAGTCATTTCCGGAATCAAACTTAGCGATAACGCCTTAAGGGTTCTGAAAAAGAGATATTTGACAAAGGATGAAGAAGGGAAGATTGTTGAGACCCCGCAAGAGCTATTTCGCCGCGTCGCCAGGCACATTGCATCAGCCGAACACGTTTACGACTCCAAAGCAGATATTTCCTTTTGGGAAGAGACATTCTACCAACTAATGGCAAATCTAGATTTCTTACCCAATTCCCCTACGCTAATGAATGCAGGTCACGAATTAGGGCAATTATCAGCTTGCTTTGTTATACCCATTGAGGATTCTATGGAGTCTATTTTTGACGCGGTTAAATATACTGCCTTGATTCATAAAAGTGGCGGAGGTACCGGTTTTTCCTTTTCCCGACTTAGACCGGAAAAGGATAGAGTAGGTTCTACAGGCGGCGTTGCCAGTGGCCCAATCTCTTTCATGCGAGCCTTCGATGTCACCACCGATGTCATAAAGCAAGGCGGCATGCGCCGCGGAGCCAATATGGCGATACTCAATGTTGACCATCCCGACATCTTGGAATTCATCACAGCGAAGGAAGACCCCGAGGCTTTAACCAATTTTAACCTCTCTGTAGCTGTGACTGATGAGTTTATGAAAGCGGTGGAAAAAGGCACCGATTACAATTTGGTGAACCCTCGAACTGGAGAAGTGACAGGTAAGCTGAATGCCAAAGAGGTATTCGACAAAATAGTTGACATGGCTTGGCGTACCGGTGATCCGGGTGTTGTGTTTATTGACGAGATTAACAGGCATAACCCCACGCCTAAATTGGGTAAAATTGAAAGCACCAATCCCTGTGGAGAACAACCACTGCTCCCTTTTGAATCCTGTAACTTAGGCTCCATAAATTTGTCCAAGATCGTAGTACACAAAGACGGCCAACCAAACATTGACTATGACAAGCTATCTCAAACGGTTAAGCTAGCAATTCGCTTCCTTGACGACGTTATCGAAGTCAACCAATTTCCCTTGCCAGAGATTGCGGAGATGACGAAAACCACCAGGAAGGTAGGCTTGGGAGTGATGGGTTTTGCCGACATGCTAATTCAGCTCGGCGTCCCTTATGATAGTGAACAAGGGCTTGCTATAGCCGAGGAAATTGCTCATTTCATATCCGAAGAGGCAGATAAAGCCTCGATAGAGCTAGCCCAGGAAAGAGGAGTTTTTCCTGCTTACCAGGGAAGCATTTATGACATGCCTGATGGATCTCGCTTTCGAAATGCCTCTCGGACCACCATTGCTCCCACTGGTAGCTTGAGCATAATCGCTAATTGTTCCAGTGGCATTGAACCGTTGTTCGCCTTAAGCTATGTGCGTCATATCCTAGAAGGCGAAGAATTTATAGAAGTGAACCCTTATTTTGAAGAGGCCGCCAAGAGCGGAGGGTTCTATTCCCCAAATCTAATGAAACAGCTGGCTGAAGGAAAGAGCTTAAAAGATATAGAAGAAGTCCCTGAGGAGATAAAAAGGCTCTTCGTCACCGCCCACGACATATCTCCCGAGTGGCACGTTAAGATGCAATCGGCATTCCAAAAATTTACTGATAGCGCTGTATCTAAGACAGTCAATTTCCCTCACGACGCAACGCCCGAGGATGTAGCTAAAGTGTACATGCTGGCCTACCAGGAAGGTTTAAAGGGGATAACCATTTACCGGGATAGGAGCCGAGAAAGCCAGGTCCTCACTGTAGGCGAGGGGGTAAGAAAAGCTGAAGGTAAGCTAGCTCCCAGGAAAAGACCCAAGATTACCAGAGGTGTGACCGAGAGAGTAAACACCGGGTGCGGCTACATCTATATAACAGTAAATTTTGATAGTCAGGGAATATCCGAAGTTTTTTCCACCTTGGGAAAAGCCGGGGGGTGTGCCGCAGCACAGCTTGAGGCCATTAGCCGTCTAACATCCTTGGCTCTACGGTCTGGAATAGATGTAGATTCTATTGTAAAGCATCTGCGTGGCATTAGATGCCCCTCTATTGCCTGGGAGCAGGGACACGCTGTGTTGTCTTGTGCCGATGCCATTGCCAGCGTGTTAGAAAAGTATGTTAGAGAAAAGCCCACCACTAATCCAGACACGCCTCCCAAAAACCCTGAGATGATTAATAGCTTGGCCGGGCAATGTCCTGATTGTGGTGGTTCTTTGATTCACCAGGAAGGCTGCAATATTTGCCTTGCCTGTGGCTTTACTAAATGCGGATAGGATATAAGACAAGTGAGTAGGTCGAGAGGCAGTTATTATTCAGCCCTTAAGCGGATCACCAGAGTTGTCAATTCAGCTTTAAGCTTAAGAAAGATTTGTAATTATATAGCCAAAAATACCGCCAGGGCAATGCAGGTAAATGGTTGTCGTATCTTGTCCCTCAATGCCCGAAAGGAATATCTAATCACTGTAGGCACATATGGTTTGAGCGACCTTTACCTTAAAAAGGGTCCCCTTGATGCCCGCAAAAGCCTTCCGGATATCCTTGAGGGAAAAATAGTATTTATTGCCGATGCTACCAAAGATGAAAGAATTCAACATCCCCAAATAGCACAAACACAAGGAATAGCATCCATACTCGGGGTTCCTGTACTTGGAAAAGGAGAGGCTATCGGGGAGATTCGAGTTTACACTCGCGAGCCCCGCAAATTCTCCGAAGCTGATAAAAGCTTCCTCCTCAGTGTTGCTAATATATGTGCCGTCGTCTTTGAGAGAGCAGAGCTCCATCAATTACTAGAGCAAGACTATAAGACTCAGACAAGGGAAAAGCGGAGGAAATCGTCGCAAGTATCTGCGTTACTGAATACTCATCTGAGGCCAACCACTTTCGCCCATCCCAGCGAGGAGGATTTTGCTAAACTCCTGGACTTTTACTGTATTGAATGGCTTTATGAGCCTCGTTCCTTTCCTCTTAAGTGGGAGGGTGACAAGATAGTGGAAATGTTCACTCCCGATTTTTATTTGCCCGAGTTGGACGTATATATTGAACTCACTACATTAAAACAAAATCTGCTAACCGAGAAGAATCGCAAGCTGCGCCAAATCAGGCAGCTTTACCCTGAAGTCAATGTCAAGCTCATAACCAAAAACGATTTTGCCAAGTTGCTAGCCAAATATGGATATGGCCCTCTGGGCGAGGCTAAAGTAGAGGGAGTCGACAGAGTTTTGTATAGCCATGCTCAAATTCAACGAAGGATTAGAACCCTGTCCAGACACATTTCGCGCGATTACGCTGGTCAACGACTGGTGTTAATAGGCATCCTAAAGGGCGTTGTCTGCTTCATGGCTGACCTGATGCAGAACCTCTCCATTCCAGTTACCGTAGACCTCATGGCTATCTCGTATTATGGTGGTGACGGCCAGGTGGTCAAAATAACCAGAGACCTCGATAGTAGTATTACAGGGCAACATGTACTAATGGTTGAAGACATTGTGGATACAGGGATGACACTGAATTACATTCTCGGTCACCTCTCCGCTCACAATCCTGCTAGCCTTCGCGTTTGTACCCTGCTTGATAAAAGAGCACGCCGTCTGGTAAATGTACCTCTGGATTACGTGGGCTTTGAAGTACCCGATGAGTTTGTAGTGGGTTATGGACTGGATTACAAGGGAGAATACCGTAATTTACCCTTTATAGGCATCCTCCACCCCGAGCTAATCAAAGACGACGAGCTACAATAAATAACCAAACTCGGCTCTCTTTTTCCAAGGCAATATTCATAACACGCATAGCAATAAAAGTAAAAATAGGGATAAAAATTGCCCCAAGCAACCTCCCATGTCTTGGCTCTCCACCCACCCACCTTTCTGCTTTCACCTACCTTGCGCCAGGCCTCTTATCACCCAGCACTTTTCAGCGTCCACTTACTCGGCGGTCGGCTCCACACTTGCCAAGTTCTTGTTCGATTACTTGGAGCATTTTAATGCTAGCACTTCCCTAGAATTTTGTCAAGTTTTAGTTGTGCGGTGAAGTGAACCCCTGAGGCTGGACACTTTGGATTAGGAAGATTAGGAAGGTCTGGCAGGGTCAGAGTATAATCGAGAGGAGAAAGGACCTTGCCATGAGGAATCAAAGAAGTTTCAGTTCGGCTTAGAGTTCAAGCGCCAGGTAGAGACTTCACTCAGCGCTTGGTTACCGACCACTAGATGAATTCGAGGAGGTATTGCTTAATCAGGAGAATGACGAGATATCCCGCCTGACTCTCCGAATCCTATCTACCCAATCATAAGGGTGTACTCCAATAGTTACAGTTGGTTCTTCTTGACGTCTGGATCAATGATACCTATACTAAACTATTATGAAAATGGCTAAGGTAAGGATTGAATATTCCGATGGAAGTAGTTGAGGTGCTGGTTACCACTGCGTTAGATGAAGAATGCATACGGCAGATTACTACTGTCAGCCCTAAGATAAACTTAAGGGACGTTTCCGATTTTGCCGATGCCGAAAAAAGAGGGGACTTCTCCTCTAGAGAACAATTTGATGCCCATTTGGCTGAAGCTGAGATAATCTATGGAGCTCGCCCTCCTAAGAATGTAATTGCCCGAGCGCCCAAATTGAAATGGATTCAAACCACAGATGCCGGGGTAGATAGCTTTTTGGATAGTGATATTATAGAAAGCTCGGTGATAGTGACCAATACGAGTGGTGGTATGCATGCTATCTCAATTGCTGAATGTGTTCTTGAAATGATGCTTATGTTTGTCAAAAAAATGCCGCTGTGCTTCCAATTGAAGCAAGAGAGACAATGGAAAATGTTTAACCTAACGGTGCTACATTCTAAAACAGTCGGTATAGTGGGGTTGGGTAGTATTGGACGACAAGTAGCGAGGCTATCTAAGGCCTTTGGTATGCGTGTGTTGGCTACTCGTAGATCGACCAGGTCAGCAACACGTACCAGAAGTGTCGACATGCTTTTCTCTCAAGATCAGTTGCCTCAGCTACTATCAGACAGTGATTTTGTGGTGCTGGCTTTACCTCTTACTCCCGAAACGAACAATCTCATTGGGGAAGAAGAACTCCGGGCTATGAAACCCACCGCTTACCTAATTAATATCGCTAGGGGCAACATAGTGGACGAAGCCACACTAACTCGTGCTCTTGAAGAAAATTGGATTGCTGGGGCAGGTCTGGACGTCTTTGTGACTGAACCTTTACCTATTGAAAGTCGGTTATGGGAATTGCCCAATGTAATCTTCAGCCCTCACGTTGCTGCTGAGATAGAAGACTACGACCTACAAGCAACTAGGCTGTTCGCTGATAACCTGAGACGCTATTTGAGCGGGAAAAGGTTGCGGAACGTGGTAGACAAAAAGAGAGGATATTAGCTGTTAATTCAATGAAGAAATACTGGCACAGCATCAAGGAAGGTAAGGGTAAGCTTTCCGCAGTACTTTTGCTATCAATATCCGTAAAATTACCGACCTTACATGTACAGGTTTGAGGGCTGGGTTGGGCTATGGGATGGCCTTAAACATTAGATAATCTAACAGATTGTCGAGATTTCGATAACCACTTGCCCCAGGCATGAAGCGGGCTGTGCTCCTTGTTCTAAGCACCGGAGCCTCTGGCGGTGCCGACCTGGTAAGAAGGCATTGCCCCTTATAGTAGACTGCCAGGCTGCCATCCATTCTTTCCTGTACCTCCATATGGGCCTTAGCATAGCTTAGTCGGCCATTAGTGGGCATCATCTGCAGCCTGTAACCACCAAAACGTACCATATTACCCTTGCCTATAGTACGCCTGCATGGGTTGGTTTCCTTCTTCCCGCAAGCTGCTCTTCAAGTGTTTCCGGCTCTTTCCAGGAACGTACAAATATGCTATGTCCATCATGATATGGAGCTTCAGGTATACCTTCATTTTCCACAATATGCCGCAATAAAAGGGTATATCCTTGGGCATCTTCCTCATTCCGGAATAAGGCATAAGGCACTTTACCTGTAGCGTCATCTATGGCTCCTACGAGACTCAGATAA
>JAGHCA010000076.1 GCA_021160725.1 Dehalococcoidia bacterium
CCTTTCCATGGCCCGGTTTTACCTCCTTTACAGCAGTAGTAACCGGGCCAAATCTTAATACCTTCGGTTAGATTTTTCGTGATTTAATAACTCCCCCTTGGGTTAGATTTTAGATGATTCAAATCGGGATATTGACAATAATCAGAGCTGGTGTATAATGTAGTGTACATAGTATACCGATGTATCGAGAAGTGGTCAAATGCAGGGCAATACTATAAACTACGAAGAACTCATTCCTGGCTATGAATTCCCTCCTACAAGCTATGAACTGAGCGCCTCGCTTGTTTCAAAATATCTGCAAGCTGTGAATAGCGCAGGCGATGGATTTGTTCCCCCCCTGGCTATCACAGCCTGTGTCATAGCTACTATGGCAGACTCTTTTTCCTTGCCCCCTGGTACTGTCGCTATCCATGCTTCACAAGAGCTAGAGTTTTTCAAACTGGTACCCATCGGCGCCACTATAGAGTGTCACACCAGAGTGGCACAAAAGATAACTCGAGGTAAAATGAGTATGCTAATCCTGGAATTAGATATTTTTGACCAGGGCAAAGAAAAGGTGCAATCAGGAAAGACAACTATAGCATTAACCACCTAGGGCAGAAATGCTTACAGAAATTCAAGAAGGAAAGACTTTTAACCCGGTGGTAAAATATATCACCCAGGAGAAAATTAACCTTTATGCCGAGGCATCGGGTGATTTCAACCCTATCCACGTAGACGAGTCTTTCGCTGCTAAAACTCCTTTTGGTGGCACTATTGCCCATGGTATGCTTAATCTGGCTTATGTTTCGGAGATGATGACTTCGGCTTTTGGCCAGAACTGGCTGTCCGGGGGTAAGCTTCGAGCAAAATTTAAAGAGGCGGCGCGCCCCGGAGATACTGTAACTATTAATGGTAAAATTGATTGCGTGGAACAGAAAGATGATGTATCATACGCAGATTGCAGTTTTGAGTGTCGTAATCAAAAGGGAGAAGTGATAGTCGCAGGAGAGGCAATAGTTAAGCTTTCAAGTGATAAGAGATAGAAATATGGTTCAAAATGGAAGAGTAAGAGTGGCAGTCGACGCCATGGGTGGTGATTATGCCCCTGAGGAGATAGTTAAAGGGGCAGTGCATTCAGCTCAGAAAGGCGATATAGAAATCTTCCTGGTGGGGCCAACAAGTGTTCTAGAAAAGGAATTAGCCAAGTACAAATTCGCCAACGGTTCATCCATCCATATTGTCGAAGCCAGCGCAGTTATCAAGGAGAATGAGCCACCAGTTGTCGTGATTCGTAACAAACCCGATTGCTCTGTAGCCGTAGCGGCAAAGATGGTAAAATCAGGCGAAGCAGATGCATTAGTTAGTGCTGGGTCTAGTGCAGCAGCTGCAGTAAGTGCCATTCAATTTATAGGCATGATAGACGGAATATGTCGTCCGGCTATTGTTGGCTCTCTGGGCAGCTTTGCCCATAATACTGTGATGGTAGACCTCGGGGCTAATGTAGATTGTAAGCCACATCAATTTCTGAATTTCGCCATCGCTGGTTTGGTCTATGCTAAGAAGTTCCTTAATATCGCTGATCCTAAGATAGCTTTGCTAAGCACTGGCAGTGAAGAAGGTAAAGGAAATGAAGCAGTGCGCGAAGCTTATTCTGCTCTTAAAAATAGCGGTTTGAACTTTATTGGTAATATAGAGGGCAACGATATCTTAAGCGGCAAGGCCAATGTCATCGTCTGCGACGGATTTGTGGGCAATGTTATTTTAAAATTCTATGAAAGCATCGGACCACATGCCCGGGATTGGACAGTGCAAAAGCTGAAAAAATACCCATTTTCGGGTATCGTAGTTAAACTATTATTTAACAGATTATTTCCGGCAACCAAAATATCAAGTGAAACTGAGAAGCGGGGTGGTGGTATTTTGTGGGGGGTCGACGGGATTGTCCGGATAGCGCATGGAGCTAGCCGAGCCCCTCGTATATCTAATGCTATAGAAAGCGCTAAAGAGGCAGTAAAAGCCGGAGTTCTCGAAAGCTTTAAATCGGAATTAGCAAAATTTAACCAAGGAGGTAAATTATGACTGTTGAAGATCAAATAAGAGAAATCGTTGCCAGGATTACACATGTTGATAAGAGCATCATCACACGGGAAAGCACCTTTAAGGGGATGAAAGCAGACTCATTGGACGTAGTACAGGCATTGGTGGCAGTAGAAGAGGCTTTTGAGATCGAAATCCCTGATGAAGAGGCCCAGAAGTTTAAGAACTTCGGTGATTTTGTCTCCTTTGTAGAGAAGCAGGTGGCACAAAAGGAAAAGGTTTAGCCATGTCACTTGAAGGTAAGCTGGCTTTAGTAACAGGAGGTGGACGAGGCATTGGTAAGGCGATTGCCTTAAAACTTGCCTCCCATGGTGCCGACGTCATTGTTAATTTCTTCCGCCGCCGCGATGCGGCACAAAAAACAGCTAATGAGATTGAGGCTCTGGGAGCGAAAGCTGAAATTATCCGAGCTAATGTGGGAGACCCGGCGAAGATAGATGAAATGTTTGACATGATAGGCAATAAATTTGGGCGCCTGGATATCTTAATTAGCAATGCTGCTTCAGGCGTGGGTCGCCCGGTAATGGACTTAGACATTAAGGCCTGGGAATGGACTATGAACATCAACGCCAGAGCTCTTTTACTATGTGCCCAGAGAGCAGCCAAGCTAATGGATGGAAGAGGCGGTAAGGTAGTCAGCATCTCTAGCTTAGGTTCGTTTCTTGCCTGGCCAACTTATGCTGCTGTTGGAGTCTCCAAAGCTGCCCTGGAAGCTTTAACCCGCTACCTGGCAATAGAGTTAGCACCTCAAGGCATTTGTGTTAACGCCGTAGCTGCTTCCGCGGTGGAGACAGAAGCCCTGAAGTTTTATGTCAAAGAGGGACTGGTAAAAGATAGTTATCATGTAACGCCTGCAGGAAGGATGGTGATCCCTGAAGATGTAGCTAATGTAGTGGCTTTTTTGTGTAGTGAAGAAGCCTTTATGATAAGAGGGCAAACGATTATTGTTGACGGGGGCACCTCTGTAGGACTCTTATCTCTCGCTGGAAAGGAGGACAATGAGCACGGCTAGAGACCCTGAAAGCACGATTAACGCCGGGGAGCCGATAAATATATCCAAGGTCGTGGTTACTGGTATGGGCACCATAAATCCCTTGGGTTTGAATGTTGAGGCGTTCTGGGATGGATTAGCCGCGGGAAAATCAGCCATCGGTCCTATTACCCGCTTTGATACCAGCAAATTTCGAGTGAAAGTGGATGCCGAGGTACGTGATTTCGACCCCACGAAGTATATGGACTTGAAGGTAGTTGACCGCACCTCGAGAACTATTCAGTTTGCTATAGCTGCTGCTAAAGAAGCGGTGCAATCGGCTGGTTTAGATATGACTCAGGAAGATACTAAGCGAGTAGGTGTTATCATTGCTACCATGGTAGAACAAGGCTACATTATTAGAGGATGGGAGCAGTACCAGAAAATAGGACCCAGGAGAGCCGACCCTCTCTTCATTACTAAGTCATCTGCCAGCGCAGCATCAATGCAGGTGGGAATGATGCTGGGAGCACAGGGGCCTAATAGTGCCGTAAATAGCCTCTGTGCCAGCGGCACTGATGCCATAGGCACAGCGAGCAACTTCATTCGCTTAGGATATGCTGATGTGATGATAGCCGGGGCTTCCGATGCGAGCCTGGAACCGGTTAGCATAGCTGGAATAGATATCTTAGGAGCCCTTTCCCGGGAACCCGACCCTTCCAAAGCTTGTCGCCCCTTCGACCTCAATCGCAACGGTTTCGTCTATGGCGAGGGTGCTGGATTAGTTGTTTTGGAAAGTTATGAGCATGCCAAGAGGCGAGGCGCTCCTATTTTGGCTGAGGTTGCCGGCGTAGGCTGGTCTTTCGATGCCTACGACGCAACCGCCCCCGCCCCGGAAGCTGAGAGCTATGCCATGCGCACCGCCCTGCAAAATGCTGGGTTAAAGATTGAGGACGTTGATTATATTAACGCCCATGGTACCAGCACCAAGCTGAATGATGCCTGTGAGACCAAAGCCATTAAGATGGTATTCGGAGAACACGCTTACAAAATACCCATAAGCTCTACTAAATCCATGATTGGGCATAGCATTACTGCTGCAGGCGTTATTGAGACCATTGCTGCTCTACTGGTCATGAACAAAGGGATTATCCACCCAACCATAAACTATGAAACCCCTGACCCGGCTTGTGATCTGGATTACGTCCCCAATGTAGCTCGCCCCGCCCAGGTCAATGTGTGTCTGAAGAATAGCTTTGGATTGGGTGGTGAAAACTGCTGTTTGGTGATTAAGCGCGTTAGCAAGTGAAGATGTAGGGAATTCTCACCAGTCAGTGAACAATATAAAATAGTTGCAAGCTCACAATGGAATTAGAAGGAAAGGTATCTCTGGTAACTGGTGCTTCTCGTGGCATAGGTAGAGCCATTGCCTTGAAGTTGGCCAACCTTGGTTCCAAAGTGGCAGTCAACTATAGGTCCACCGAAGCCAGCAACAAGGCTGATGCTGCTAATGTAGTGGAAAGCATAATTCGTCTGGGTAGAGAAGCTATGCCTGTTGAAGCTGATATTCGGGATGGTGAAGCAGTGAAAACTATGGTAGAACAGGTGATTGCTAAATGGGACAAGATTGATATCCTGGTAAACAATGCTGGCATTAACAGAGATACACTTCTACTAAGAATGTCTGATGATTCCTGGGACGATGTACTCAACACCAATTTGCGTGGAGCTTACCTGTGCACTAAGTTTGCTGTTAGATATATGATGAGGCAGGAATGGGGGCGCATCATAAATATCTCCTCTGTTGTGGGTAGAGTTGGGAATGCCGGGCAAAGCAACTATGCTGCTGCCAAAGGTGGAATCATCGCTTTCACCAAAAGCATAGCTCGAGAGATGGGTTCCCGCAATATAACCGCCAACGCCGTGGCTCCCGGTTTCATTGTTACCGAGATGACAAACAAATTGCCCCCGGAAAGAAGAGAGAGCATGCTGGCTATGATTCCTTTGCAACGCTTAGGCCAACCTGAGGATGTTGCTGAACTGGTAGGTTTCTTGGCTACTGAGAGAGCTGGCTATATCACAGGACAAGTCATCACTATAGATGGTGGGGCATTTCCCTGACCAGCCACCATCACAATACGCCAATCTAATGTTAACAGGGTTTCACAAGGCATCCAACTATATATCAACAACGGAGAGGTATTGACAAAAAATTTCTCTACATTTACAATACCTAGCATTGCGATACAAAAGCATACGAGGTATAATCGAGTATTGATTTTTTCTATTCAATACCACTACTTCATAGGAGGATGACATTTCCTTGAAAATAGCAACACAACAAAACGATGGAACAGAGCCTCTTGACTCGAAGGTATTGACAAAAAATTTCTTTGTATTCATAATACATCGTATTACGATATAAAAATGTTCTTGCCAAACATGAAGAAAGGTATGAGATCGGACATGTGTGCCCAACTTCATGCCACGGTCATTTGGCATAGGGGGTGACATGCAACTACTAGTACCAACGAATTGGGACCCGTCGCTGATAGCACCATTGAGCAGGCTGGAAGCCTCCGTAGAGCTATATAGCGTATTGCCCACTTCGATGATAGGCAGCGGGGGTTCAGGCCCAGACAATGTTTACACGATGGGAGAACAAGCGGAAGAATACATCAAACGGGCTCATTCAGCAGGCCTGCAATTTGACTACCTCCTAAATGCTCCTAGTATGAGTAATATGGAGTGGAATGAGAAGACTCATCGAGAGTTACTAGAGCATCTTGAATGGATCAACAGCATTGAGGCGGATAGTGTCACGGTAACCATCCCTTATCTGATTGAGCTTGTAAAACGTCAATTTCCACACCTCAAAACAAGGGTATCAACCATAGCTCATGTAGATAGTGTGGCTAGAGCCAAATTATTTGAATCATTGGGCGCTGATTCTATTACTCTGGATATTCACATAAATCGGGATTTTAAGTTACTCAAGGCTATCAGAAACGCAGTAAATTGTGAGCTCGTCTTGCTGGCAAATAACCTCTGTCTATATAAGTGCCCCTACGAATATTACCACCATGATAGCCTGGGACACGCCAGCCAAAGCTATAACCCGCTTAACGGCTGCTATATGGACTACCCTGTAATTCACTGTACTCTTGACAGGCTCTGTGATATCTCTCAAAACATCAAGTCCCGCTGGGTAAGGCCGGAGGATATATACGCCTGCGAAGAAATGGGTATAGATGTGATAAAAATAAGTGGCAGGTCAATGCCCACCGAACAGATTGTGAATACTGCCACGGCGTACTCATTACGTCATTATCAAGGAAACCTTTATGATATTTTAAACGCCCTTACTCCAAAAATCGGGCTTGTCAATTCAGGTTTACCGGGCACACAAAACCACACTATTGCGCCACCACCCAAACTTTATATAGATAACCAAGCTCTAGAAGGTTTTATGGACTTCTTCAGGAAACAAAATTGCTTATCCCAATGTCACCAATGTAATTATTGCCAAAAAATAGCCAATGAAGTTATACAATTCGATCGCAATGAAGTAGACGAATACGTAGCCTTGCTCAAGGAATTTTTGGATAACCTGTCCAGCAGCAGGATATTTAAAGTTAAGGCAGGAGTGAGGAATTACCTACATTAGCAAGCAAAGTGTTCATATCCACGGCTCACCAACAGCTTATTGAAGTGTAATTTTAACCATTCATATCACTCCCCTGGCTATCTCGCCTCCGTAGAGCATAAATCTATTCTAATTGAAAAAGAACCTGCTAAAATCCGCAGCCCTGTATTACCTATGTGGTCAGCCAGCACACTGCGCTCAGCCACACAAAACTATGAAGAGCGACATGGCTTGGTCAAAGAAAAGAAGCCGACCACGGTAGAGGTAGTCCGTCAGCGTCTCAGGAAAGTTATAAACCCTCTGACCGGGTTAAATGTGGTGCGCACAAACCTGGTGCACGATATTAAGGTAAAGGACGGAACTGTCCGGGTACTTGTTGATTTGCCTCGAGATCACCAGTTTGCTCACAACATAACGGACGAAATACTGGAGAAGACAGAGTCCCTATGGAACGTCAAAGGGGTAGTGGTCGAATTCACAGAACAGTATAACGGCTAGAAGTGATACTTGGTAGCGCATACCGGATTCGAACCGGTGGTCTCCTCCTTGAGAGGGAGGTGTCCTAGGCCTCTAGACGAATGCGCCACACTGGCTGGGGATCCAGGATTCGAACCTGGCCTAACTGATCCAGAGTCAGTCGTCCTACCGCTAGACTAATCCCCAGCAGGTTAATATTATAGCTGTTCCTCTTATCTGGGGCAACGAAAAGAGAGCCGAAGAACAACCGCGCGCTGCTGATTGCCTAGTTGCAGTATAGTTAACGCTTGGTGTATTGTGGTGCCTTGCGAGCTCGTTTGAGTCCGTATTTTTTACGTTCTTTGATTCTGGCATCCCGGGTAAGCAGGCCCTCCTTACGTAGCATAGGCTTAAATAGCTCGTTCTCTTTAGCGAGCGCTCGAGCAATGCCATGGCGAATAGCTCCAGCCCACCCACTGAGACCACCACCATTCACTTTCACCGTGATACGAAATCTGCCCATGGTGTCGGTGGCCAGCAAAGGATGTTCAATCATACGGCGATACTCAGGGCGAGTGAAAACTTCCTGGTAAGGCTTATCATTGATAATTATCTCTCCCTCGCCGGGGAAAAGCCTGACCTGTGCTATAGCACACTTGCGTTTACCTGTTCCCCAAACGTAACTTTCCTCGTTCATAAGTTATCACCCTTCCTTTTGTAATGTTTCACCTTCTTCGGTCTCGGTTGTTCGCATTCCTGCACTCCCCTCGCGGCGGCGAGTGGAGATTTGAGCCTGGTGAGGATGCTCATTTCCAGGATAAACCTTCAGTTTCTTAAACATGGCTCTGCCTAAACTATTATGAGGCAACATCCCTTTAACTGCAAGTTCAATCACACGGACAGGGTCTTTGCTAAGTAGTTCCTCAAAGCTTTGGCTCTTTAAACCGCCGGGATAACCTGAGTGTCTATAGTAAAGCTTTTGTTCCGCTTTCTTGCCAGTTACCTTCACTTTAGCAGCATTAATTATCACAACATAATCACCGGTATCAATATGCGGGGCGTAAATCGGCTTATGCTTGCCCCGAAGTAAACTGGCTACCTGTGTCACCATCCTCCCCAAAGTTTTATCCTTAGCATCAATCACCCACCACTCTCGCTTGATGTCTTTTGCTTTAGGGCTATAAGTTTTCATCTCTTTCAATAAACTCAGGACAGGTCTAGCTTCCTAACGGCGCAGGGTAATTAACATTCATAAGGCATAAGCCACACGCAGGAGCCACAGGACCAGCTAAACCTAAACTCCTCGCCTCCATTATATCATGAAAATCTTCGATGCCTATCTTATTCAATCCTAACCTGATTAAAAGACCTACGATACTGCGTATCTGGTGAGGTAGAAAGGAATTAGCCACGATACGGAAGATGACAAGCCTCTCCTTATTCCTCTCGTTTGAAAAGAGGGGACAGGTAAGGTCATCGTCGATTCCCGCCTCATAAACAGTACGCAGCGTACTTCTGCTGTCATCTAAAGAACTGGTAAAGGA
>JAGHCA010000042.1 GCA_021160725.1 Dehalococcoidia bacterium
GGCTCAGATCATCCATCTTGACCAATATAATATACCTAACTATCAATGGAGCGCTTTAGATGTAAATTCTCGGTTCAAACTCATAGCTTACTCCAGAGAAAAATCCTGGACTAATGGGCTATGCTGGTATCTGTGGGTTATCTCATGGCTAAGGTCTTACAGAGTAAAATCATCAATCGTTTTTACCGTTGATAACGGAGAGGAGTTTGGTGGTAAGTCCTGGCTTAAGGTTAGAGAGCTCCGGAAGCTTATAAGTGGTTTTGGCTGCAGATTGATCCAAAACCATGAAGGCCACTGTGAGGAAAATGCACATCTTGAACGTTCCCATCGTACCGACGACGATGAGTTCTACATTCCCCGTGTCATGGCAATTAAAAGTGAAGCTGACCTTCTACATGAAGCTATGGGGTATATCTACTATTACAACAATGTAAGGGAACATTCAGCATTAAATTACCACACACCGTTCTCTTTCCTGAAGACCCAACTACCTGATATTGATGATAAAATAAGGTTTGTTATTCCAATAATGCTTGATAAAGTCTCTGTGAAATTAGGCCCCTGGAGTGGATACAATGTCTTGACACATCACCATATGCTGTGCTCTATTAAAAACGATTTCTTAAAAGCTGAATTTACTAGAAGGATTGTCTGTTTTAAAATGCAGTGGAGGGAAGGGAATCTTACAACTATGTAGAACGCTATTTGTTGAGAAAGGAGCTATTCCATGAGCCGTGCCGATAGATTTTATTTATTCATAACGGTTTTCCTACTTATCGCTGCAATAGCTGGTGGTGTCATGTTGGCAGTGCAGCACAGCAGAAGCCAGCCTGTAGAAATCATCCTATCTCAAATAGAGCCCCCAGAGCTGAGCGGGGAGCTTTACATCGGCGGTGCTGTAGCTAACCCCGGCGTATATCCTTTAAAGGAAGATAATACCTTGCAGACGCTTCTTTCCGACGCCGGCATTGAACCCAATGCCGACCTTAGCCATATTGAGCTTTACATTCCACGAGAAGGCGAAGAACAATCACCCCAAAAGATAGACATCAACCGGGCCGAACCCTGGCTCCTCGAAGCCCTGCCCGAGATAGGCGAGGTACTAGCTCAAAGAATTGTAGATTACCGCAGTGACAATGGCTCTTTCCGAATAATCGAGGACTTACTTAAGGTCAGCGGCATCGGCCCAGCGACATTTGAGAATATAAAAAACTACGTAACCGTGTCGGATTAGGGAATCGACTACAAATCCGCTGAACTATCTCCCGACCAGATATATGGTTTGCCGATTAATCGCAATTATAGCAGTTATTGAACCTGCAAAATAATTACACCTTGCCATTTCGGAGGATTTGGTTCTCTCATCCAACTAAACCCAGTCTTACTCAAGGTAGAAATACTCTTTGGTAATAGGGTCAATAGCAAATTTCCTCTCCGCCTCTTTGATGGGGCTGTAACCAGGATAGCCATATTTCCCAGCAGTAACCTCCAAGACTATAGCCTGCTCACTTTTTAGAGTGTAGTAAGTCAGATTCAACCCTTCAAAATAAACTTTATAACTAAAGGTGACTCTTATATCCACCATTGCGTTCCTTGAAGTCGGATTTTGCACAGCTATGCCTCCATACCTCGGGATTTCACACTTTTCTTCAGATTGATAAACTCCCTGTTTCTGACAGTCTGGATAATGTTGGAAGCTTCTTCTTTGAACCAGATTATCGAATTCCTCTCTAGACGGCAGTATGTAGATATCTATCGGCTCAGATGTCGAAACAGAATACTCAATCTGTAACCTCTCAATCTTGACTACAGAATCACCAACTGTGGCAGCTTCAATAGGAAAAACCTCACCATCACCGCCATAGTAATAAACGTATCCCGCGTTTAATTGAAATGCTTCATCCACAGATGAAACCATATTAGAGTCTTCAATAAATTGTTCTTCTAAAGATTTATTAATATACTTTCCCAAGTTGTCGGGATTAATTCCAGACACCAATGCGTAAGCATGGTCTTCTGTCAAGACCAGGTATGTACTTATTCCTATATTCTCCAATAAAGAACAAGCTAAAATTGCCAGATCCTCGCAGTCGCCACCTTTAATTTCCAAAGTATCAAATGGTGACTGGATAACCTCCGTATAGTCAGGGTCAGCTATATAAACAAAGTTCTCCACAATGTAGCGATATATGGCATTTACTTTGCCTTCTTTGTCAGGATAACCTTGGACAAGAGCGATTGCTAATTCCTTCAATTCAGCATCGTCAACAACAATTTTTTCTATATAAGGCTTTGCTCGTCTGACTTCGTGAGGTTCTATTTCAAAAATCTGACATGTGAGAGTGGACACAATCACTATCAAAAATATAGCTATCCCGCAGAGCAGCAAAACCAATGGCCACCTCTGTTTAGTCATCTCTATAGCTCCCTTGTTCTGCTGATATGAATGACGAATCAGTGGTCGCCGCTAACAAATTCGGGGGAGCTGTAAACTCCATGTCTATATTACGCTCGTTTTCTTCGATACGCATGAGAATCACACAGCTGCTTTACACTTTCTTCGGTTTCTTAGATTCTTTCTTATCCATCTCACTCCCTAAACTAAATCGGCCGCCTATATATATCAAGCAAAGACATTCTTCGGCAAGTAATTACTCAATACTATACCACCCAGTACATAGAAACTGGCAGTTTATCTACAGAACCACCTTCCTCACCTATAAAAGCCTCCCTGCAGAAAAAGGTCTTCGGTGACGCTAATATGTGTTGTCTTCTAACTCTGGTCCTATGAACCTCCACTAAAAGCCACTTTCCTTTGTAGTGATTCATGTCAGGGTGGGGTGATAATTAACCTCTCAATGCGCCACAAGCCATTATATAACTTCCGGAGGATCTAAAACTTGAGGAGCGAACCCTTATAGTTTGATGGAGGATAAGCCACTATATCGGCAAAATCCACGTTTAAAGAAATCATAATGGAAAATCAGATTCCCGTGTTTTTGAAATTACAACTGAATCAACCGAATCTGTTGAAGTGGGGCCTATTTTACCGGAGAACTTCATAGCCTGTGTCTCGAATCGTTTGGGTCATAAAGATAGAAACTTACTAGTCTGTAAATAATCTCAAACTCATGCGTCTACTGCTTCAAACTCCGAAAAATCACAACATAATTAAAACAAGCAGCAATATGCTCTCTTATGAGTTGAAACTACGTTTTTCGTTGATTATAGCACTTGCCGCATCTTCAATATAAATTCGTTTTTCAAATCAGATTGTATAATCGTGAGCATTATTTTAAAATCCTCCACTACTCTCAGGGAATTAGGTGAGATTTGCCGACATTGTGACCATCTCACCTTTTTTCAGACGAATGTGTTTGCCAGAGATAACAAATTCTGCTTCGCCATCTAGGAGATAAACCAGGGCATCAAATGGCACTGTATGTCCCCACTCAAGCCCTGTCCTTTGAAAAAGGTAAAAAGATAACTGTACCGTCTTCTTATCAATTAGCGTCTCACCACAGAATCTTTTTGATAAACAGCCAAATCAGCTAATTTTATAGTTTGCCCTACCAGAGTTCATCTAACCCTTTTTGCTCCATTCCACTCGTCTCCACTTTGCTTCAGGCAACGTTGCCTAACTTTTTCGTAGCAACTCTTCGCCACGCCTGCCGTCTGGCTGTTATCGTTTCCCATACTCATCGATGAAAGTCAGCTCGGCTAATCCCTTCCTCATCCCTTGAGGATTTTCCGCCGGGTGACCTATTGCAATAACGGAAAGGAGCCTTTCACCTTCGGGAATATTAAGCATCTTCCTGGCACTAGCCTCCTCCCCACTATCGTAAGTCCCAATCCAGCAGGCACCGAGACCCAGAGAATGAGCCTCGAGGAGCATATTCTGTGTTGCTGCTGCTCCATCTTGGACGGGGCACTCTGAGGCTTTGGGATTTATGGTCACTGCAATACCCAAAGCAGCTTTCGAGAGAAACTTGCCCCAGGTAAGTATATCCGCCAGCCTCTTCCTTCTCTCTGGATCCCGCAGGACTATGAACTTACATGGCTGGCTGTTATCTGCAGATGGTGCCCACCTGCCTGCTTCCAGAATCTTGTCTATTTCCTGTTCATTGATGGAGTCCGGCTTGTATTTTCTGATGCTTCTTCTAGTTTTAATCACTTCAAGGATATCCATAAACACTCCTTGTCCAGGTCTATTTTCTATTCTATATCCCAGAGCGAAAGTCCAGTTACCTCATCATATTTTCGCTCGAGCTTCGGCCCTTCCAGTTGACTCAAGTGAACTTCAGCGGCAAAAACAATTCCCTCCAGCAGATGACCAGCCCTGGTGTTTCCCTTTTCATCGGAAAGTACCGCGTGTGCATGAACAAAAGGCTCTCCATCTTTTAACGAGACGTTTCCCACACAACTTGCCAGTTCATAAGGTGAATCAATCCTTATCTTCCGATATTCGTGATTTCTCTGGTCGTAATAGCCGAGTTCAGCACGCTTTAAGGCGCCGATTGCTGTAAAGTTACCTGCCTTAACCCCTTTACTCCTGGCAAATTCAGCTATGGACTGGACCATGTCTGTATTATGTTTAAGTCGCATGATCAACTCTTTACTGGCATTATACTCAAAGAGACCCGCTGGACCATAACCAACTTTCATAAATTTTTGTCCTCCCTTCGTAAAGAAACTCGCCTTTTATATCAATTTCGCAGATTTTATGATTTCTATAGATTATAGCACTCACAGCATCTTTAACGTAATTCAATTCTATCGCCGGATAAGCTATTCACATCTATCATGGATGCAGGACAAGATGGTAAACTAAGCCATCCATAGTTGCCAGGGGTGGAGTATCTTCCATGTGGCTTCTCTATGTTAGCTGTGCCTGGGTGGCCGGAATATTCCTGGGCTCAAAGATTAGCCCGCCTTTGCTTGCCATCGCCTTCGGACTTATCCCTTTCGCGCTCATACCCTTCCTCCCCAGCAGCAGGAAAACCTTAATAGTAGCCGGGTTATGCCTCCTTGCCCTCCTAGGCGGCGGGCTTCACTTCCCGTCAAGCTCGCCTCCAGTAGATGAGTATTCTCTGTGTTTCTATAACGACGAGGGCACTGTAGAGATTCAGGGCATGGTATCGGAAGAGCCTGACATTCGTGATAGATATTGCCTGCTGACATTTTCTGCCAGCGAAATAATTGTGAATGACGAAAGGAAAGATGTATCGGGAACCGCCTTAATCCGAGTACCCCGATATCCCACCTACCATTATGGGGATATCCTCAAAATAACGGGAGGGCTGGAGACGCCTCTCCAATTTGAAGATTTTGACTACAAAAGTTACCTGGCTCGCCAGGGAATTTACTCGGTCATCTATTATCCCGCGGTGGAAGTCCTGGACCATGGACAGGGCTCAAAGCCCTTGCAGTGGATTTATGCTTTGCGGGAGCGGCTCTCTGCCTCTTTAGCCCGAGCCTTGCCTGAACCTCAAGGTTCACTGGCCCAGGCTATTTTGCTAGGTATGAGAGGCAACATACCCGATTCCCTCTATTCAGCCTTTTCCAGGACGGGGACAGCACATCTGCTAGCTATTTCCGGCTTACATATCAGCATCATCATTGTCATGTTCCTCAGCTTTGGCATCCTGCTCTTTGGCAGACAACGTTCCATATATATCTGGTTGACTCTCGCGCTTACCTGGCTTTATGCCCTGCTGGCCGGGATGAATCCGCCAATAATTCGGGCAGCAATCATGGGAAGCCTGTTTCTAATAGCCGAATATCTGGGGAGGCAGCGAAGCGCCATTATTGCCCTGGCGTTTGCCGCTGCAGTGATGGTAGGAGTCCAACCGAATGTCTTGTGGAGCGTCTCTTTTCAACTCAGCTTTTTGGCCATGGCCGGGCTCATTCTCTTCTATCCTCACTTCCAAGCGTGGGGAAGAAGGGGTGTTACCAAAATACTCGGACACAGAGAGATGCTGGCAGCCGCAGGCAACATGATAACCAACGTCTTTGCTACCAGTCTGGCAGCCACCGCGGCAGTCGTGCCCCTTATAGCATATAACTTTGGCGTAGTTTCCCTGGTTACCCTGCCAGCAACCTTCTTCTCCTTGCCTGCCTTGCCTTTTATCATAGTCACATCAGCGTTGGTCGCATTCGTGGGACTCCTTACTTCCCTTGCCGCTCAAATACTGGGCTGGCTGGCCTGGCTTTTTCTCAGTTACCTCGTTTTGGTGGTTCAAGGCTTTGATGCTTTGCCTTTCTCGTCTTTTCAAGTAAGCACCATTTCCACCTGGCATGTCTGGGGATACTATGCTATATTGGCGGGAGTCACAGCATCCATCAAACACAGAAAGCAGTTGGCTGATTTCTTTTCCGGGCTGACTTCAAGAGTAAAGAAAGTCGCTGAAGGTATTCCTAAACCCCGCCCCGGCTTTTCTACGAAATGGCTTATCCTTCCCCTTTCAGTAGTAGTTATCCTGGTGTGGGCTGTGGCCCTGACCACGCCCGATGACAATCTTCATATAAGTTTTCTTAATGTGGGACAAGGCGATGCCATCCTGATTCAGACGCCCGATGGCCAGGACATACTCATCGATGGTGGTCCTGACCCCCAAAAAATCAATTTGGAGCTGAGCAAGAAGCTCCCCTTCTGGGATAGGACGATAGACCTCGTGGTCTGCACTCAACCTCACGCCGACCATATCACAGGGTTGGTAGAGGTGCTTAAGAGGTACAAAGTGAAGCAGGTGCTTGAGCCTAGAGTATCTTACAATTCTTCCATTTACCAGGAATGGCTCAAGCTTGTTGAGGGTAAGGAAATCGAATATAACATAGCCCGGGCCGGACAGGAAATTGATTTAGGCACTGGAATCGAGATAGAGGTGCTAAATCCGCCAGCAAAGCTATATGAGGTAACCAGCGACGATGTGGATAACAATGGGGTGGTGCTGAGGCTGAACTGGGGCCAGGTTAGTTTTCTATTTACTGCTGACATACGGGATGAGGCTGAATTCGAGCTTATTGGGCAGCGAGCCAATTTGAAAAGCACTGTGCTCAAGATAGCCCATCATGGTAGCGAGACCTCCACTACCTCGCAGTTTCTGGCCACGGTTGGCCCTGAAGTGGTTGTAATTTCGGTGGGGGCGGATAACACCTTTGGCCATCCCAACCCTGAGGTGGTGGAGAGACTGCTTGACAGGCTGGGCGAGGACAATATTTATCGCACAGACAAGCACGGCACCATCGAGTTCATTTCCGATGGGGAGAGATTGTGGATAAAGACAGAGAACGAGTAAATTCAGTAGCCAGGCGTTTACAATGGAAGGTTTCCTGCCGTAGCGGCACACCATGCAGGATTGCTCACATCTCTCCTCTCACCGAGGTGCACCCTTCTCTTTGACCAAGGAAATGCTAACCAAATTGCCATGACGGCCCATCACTGGCACTGTGACGAAACCGACCTTAGATCACGATCTTGCCGTTTTTGAGAAAGAGAGTCCCATCTACATACACTTCTCCACCATCACGGAGGTCGCACACCATATCCCAATGGATGGCGGACTTGTTCTTGCTCCCGGATTCAGGATAGCCCTCCCCAAGAGCCAGGTGGATAGTCCCCCCAATCTTCTCATCTAAGAGTATGTTCTTGGTGAATCGCTGTATCCCGGGATTGGTCCCAAAAGCGAACTCTCCTACATGGCGAGCCC
>JAGHCA010000086.1 GCA_021160725.1 Dehalococcoidia bacterium
AAAACTTTTTTTTTGTATAAAAGCAAAAAGAAAATTGTAATAAAATCATGCTTGAATTGGTCCAAGACGTATGAGCTGGCTAAGGATCTCGTTGATGAGGTAATACTTGCTCATCCGCTTAAGATAAAGGCTATTGCTTCAGCCAAAATAAAGACTGATGCTATCGACTCTCGAACGCTGGCCCAGTTGTTAAAGGCTGATCTTATTCCCCAGGCTCATTTAAGAGAAGCTGACAACCGGGCCAAACAAAAAGTAATCAGACACAGGGCTTTCATGGTGGCAATGCGGACCAGGGTTAAAAACAAAGTAAACGATCTTGTAAACAACCGGCTATTACCACCGACTGTTGAAGAAACAAAGCCTAAGAATCTTTTCTCAAAAAGAGGAAAGGAGGAGAACGGCGTGGCATGGCTCAAATTATTGGAATGGTCTGTAGAAGATAAAGAGATATTTGAATCAGCTATGAGACTAATAGAGCAGTTAAGCCACGAGATATCAGTTAGCAATCGGATGATTGATGAAATATATAAAAGGGACAAGGATGCCCAGCTGCTTTATACTATTCCCGGAATAGGGAAAACCCTTGCCGTACTCATTAGCACCGAAATAGACGGCATTGGCCGGTTCAAATCACCATCCCGGTTATGCTCTTATGCTGGCCTTGTACCATCTATCCATTCGTCAGGGGGAAAGGTATATCATGGGAAGATGATCCTGGAGGGAAATAGGTGATTAAGGTGGGCTTTGATTGAAGCGGTAGTGCCGGCATCTTATGCCGATGTCGGCATAAGACAACGGTTGGAAGCCCTCAGAAAAGTTAAGAATGCAAACGTGGCAAAAACGATAATGGCCAGGTGGTTGCTTAAAGTAGTGTACCATGTGCTTAAAGATGGCAGCCGTTATGTACCCTCTGAGCTACATGACGTAAGCCGGAGCCGCCTTTCAATTGCCTTAGCGAGCTCTTAAAGAGCTGCGCTCCTAAAACAGGTTAAGGGGCTCCGAATCTGACGTTACAGTGTGCATCTAGAATTGTGGCACGAATAGGAGGCTGAGCAAGATCTTAACCGAAGGTAGAATATAGGAAATACTTGAATGAGCAGATAACAAGACTTGCATTATTCTTTCATAGGAGACAATTGTTAAATGGTGGAACAAGATGAGCTGGGCTTCTGCTTCGATTTCCGGATTGCTGAGATATACATCTCGGCAGCATGAAATGAGCTACGTACTAGCGGGCCAGACATAATAGAGATAAATCCCAATTTCTTTCCCACAATCTGATATTCTTCAAACTCCTCAGGGCGAATGTACCGGACCAACTTGTGGTGCTCTAGCGAAGGCTGTAAATACTGACCTATGGTTAGAAGGTCGCAGCCAGCCTCCCTAAGATCAGCCATTACTCCAATGACCTCCTCCCACGATTCACCCAGCCCCAACATGAGACCAGATTTGGTAACGAGGCTGTTGTCCAGCAATTTAACTTGTTTTAAAAGGTTGAGCGACCGCCGATATTTCGCTTGCGGACGAACCTCGGAGTAAAGCCGGGGTATCGTTTCTACGTTGTGGTTGAGAACAGCAGGTGAGGCATCTAATACCGTTTGCAAGGCAGAGGTTGACCCTTGAAAGTCAGGGATGAGGACTTCGACTGCGATATTTGGATCATACTTATGGATCGCGCTGATGGTTTGGGCGAACTGGGAGGAACCGCCATCAGGAAGATCATCTCTGGTTACAGATGTAATCACTATATACCGCAGACCCAGTCTGTTGACTGCCTGCACAATATGGTCTGGCTCTTGCGGGTCGGGAGCTTGTGGCTTGCCACACTTCACCGCGCAGAAAGTACAATTGCGAGTACAAATGTTGCCCAGTATCATGAATGTGGCTGTGCCTTCGGCGAAGCATTTTGCCCGATTGGGACATCGAGCGCTTTCACAAACGGTGTGCAGCTTCAAGTCACGGGTGAGCTTTGTTACACTGTTCAGTGTGGTAGGTTCAAGAGCACTTAACTTCAGCCACTCTGGGCGTCTAGTCCAGTTAGCCATCTATCACTCTCCTGCTCACAGCTTAGGCCAAATATCTCTGAGAAGGAGGTATGTAGTTCTCCTATGATGGTTTTCATCTCTACCGGATGCCCCAATAACTCTGAGATCGAGGTCATCACTTCGCTTGGCAAGCTGCAGGGTCTTATATATTTAAAATACTGTAGGTTGTTAGTTACATTGAGAGCAAAACCGTGCGTAGTAATATGGTGGCTAACATGTATGCCTATAGAGCAAACTTTCCTTTCACTCGCCCAGACGCCCGGATATCCTGCCAGCCGGTGGCCCTGGATACCCAGAGCTAGCAATAACTTGATGATAGCTGATTCTAATTTCCATATGTATTCACGCACACCTATGCCATTTTCTTTAAGGTTAACGATGGGATAGCCTACGAGCTGTCCTGGACCATGATAGGTAGTACCTCCTCCCCGATCGGTATGAAAAACGGCTATTCCCTTTCGAGCTAGTGTCTCCGGAGGAACAATTAGATCCTCTCCTTTCCTGAAGCGTCCCATGGTGAAAACCGATGGGTGCTGTAGGAGGAGTAATACGTCACCAATTTTGCCCTCAGCTCTTGCCTGCATTAAACGTTGTTGCAGCTTCAGGGCGACTTCATAAGGTACTATCCCCAAATAAGGGGCAATGCAGCCCTTCTTGAATGTAGAAATACTCATCAATAAAGCTCTAGACTCTTAGGAAGTGGATGGCGCCGTTGAGTTGACCCATGGCTGTTTCGCGTACTGCCTCAGGTAGAGTGGGGTGGGCGTGGATGGTGTGGACGATGTCCTCAGCCGTTGCTCCCAGTTGCACGGCAAGCACGCCCTCGGCGATAAGGTCGCTGGCATGGGGACCCATGATATGCAATCCCAGAACTATGCCATCGTCAGCATGACAAATCATCTTGACCATGCCAGTCGTCTGACCCATGGCCACCGCACGACCGCAGGCAACGAAGGGAAATTTGCTGACTTTATGAGGAATCTTCCCTTCAGTGACTTCCTTCTCGGTCATGCCAACACCGGCTATCTCAGGTTGGGCAAAGATGCAGTTAGGAACGGCGCGATAATCGGCTTGCCGAGGATGATCAAGGGCATTTTCAACGGCAACCTCTCCTTCATAAGAGGCAACATGAGCCAACATATTCTTGCCCAGAACATCCCCGATGGCGTAGACATCTTTGATATTTGTCTCAAGGTACTCGTTCACCTTAATAGCTCCCTGGCCCATCTGTATACCAAGCTCTGATAAGCCCAGATTCTTGGTGTAAGGCGCACGCCCGGTAGCCATAAGAACCATCTGCCCATCGACCCGCTGCTCTCCCTCCGGGGAATCCCAAAGCACGCTGAGAACTGCTCCCTTCCTCTCAATAGCCTTAACCGCAGCTCCAATTTTTACTTCAATACCCTGCCTCGGCAAGGTCTGGGCGAAACGTCGGCCAACCTCCTCATCAATAGGCTCCAGTCGAAGAGGACGTCTCTTGATAATGGTTACCCTTGTCCCCAATGCATTAAAGATGCTGGCAAACTCAACGCCCACGTAACTACCCCCAATGATGACAAGGCTCTCCGGAAGTTCTGTTAGCTCAAGGATCTCATCAGTGCTCAGCACGCCGGGCAAGTTACTACCAGGGATAGGGAGTGGGGTCGACTCCGAGCCAGTGGCAATAATAAGCTTCCTGGTTGCTATCTCTTCATCGTTAACCTTAACCAGGTGCGGAGACAGAATCCGGCCAGTACCCCTGTAGACACTTATCCTGTTTGCTTTCATCAACTGTTCAACACCGGATACTAATTGGCTAACGACCTTGCTTTTGTGAGCCATAATTTTGGAAAAGTCTATCCTGATGTTGTTAGCCTCTATACCGAAATCGTTTGCCTTTTTTGCTTCAAGGAGCACCTCCGCGCTTCTGGCAAGCGCCTTGGTGGGAATGCAGCCTCGGTTAAGGCAAGTCCCACCTAGCTTGTCTTTCTCAACCAGAGCCACTTCGGCTCCTAGGTGAGAAGCGTGAATTGCTGCCACGTAGCCGGCAGAACCGCCTCCAATTATCACTATGTCCTTTTGATTCACAGCCTTAGTCTCCCATCTGCCAGCGCAGGTCTGGATTTCTGGCGGCTCTGACATCGTCCAGCCGTCTAACGGGCGTGTTGTGGGGAGCAGTATGCAAAATGTCAGGGTTTTCCCGGGCATCTCTGGCTATTTCTTTCATAGCCTCGACAAAAGCATCCAGCGTCTGTTTGCTCTCCGTCTCAGTAGGTTCGATCATCAGGGCCTCGTCAACTAGCAAAGGGAAATAGATGGTGGGAGGATGAAGACCGTAATCAAGCAAACGCTTGGCGATATCTAGAGTGCGAACCCCCTCCGCCTTTTGTCGTCTCCCCGAGAATACCACTTCATGCATGCAGGTGCGGTTGTAGGGTAGGTGGTAATATGGTTTCAACTTTTCCTTAAGATAGTTAGCACTTAGAACCGCGTTCTCACTGACCTCCCTTAGCCCTGAGGCTCCCAGAGAACGGATATAAGCATACGCCTTACACATTACGCCGAAGTTTCCGTAAAAATTGGCTATCCTGCCTATGGACTTAGCCGGTGACATAAACTTATACATCCCATTGTTCTCAGTTACCAAGGGAGAAGGCAGAAAATCGCTCAAGCTTTCCTTAACGCAGACTGGACCTGAGCCTGGTCCACCGCCCCCATGGGGAGTGCTGAAGGTTTTGTGGAGATTTAGCTGGACGTAATCATAGCCCAACTCTCCGAATTTCACCTGCCCCAAGAAAGCGTTCAAGTTCGCCCCGTCAGCACCAAGGAGTCCTCCCCTTTCATGAACCACCTGGCTAATCCCCAGTATCCTCGGGTCAAATAAACCCAAGGTGGTAGGCATGGTCAATGTTAGAGCAGCCACTTCCTCATTCATCATCGCATCCAGGCTCTTCATATCTACGTTGCCTTGGCTATCGGAAGCCACCACGCCTATGTCAAAGCCACACATAACAGCGCTGGCCGGGTTGGTTCCGTGAGAGGAATCGGTTAGTAGTATCTTCCTCCGAGCTTTGTCCTGTCGATCTTGATGATATGCTCTTACCATGAGCAGGCCGGCAAATTCGCCATGCGCCCCAGCTATAGGAACCAGGCTGGTAGCATCCATGCCAGTAATCTCAGCCAAATACTCCTGCAGCTCAAACATAAGCTGCAGGGCTCCCTGAACAGATTCTTCTAGCTGGAGGGGATGAATTGAAGTAAAACCGGCAAGTTTGGCAATATCCTCGTGCCATTTTGGATTGTACTTCATGGTGCAGCTGCCCAGCGGGTAAAATCCCGTATCTGCTGAATAGTTGAGTTTACTCAGGGCAGTGAAATACCTTATTATTTCAACCTCACTTACCTCAGGTAGCTCAAGCTCCTGCCGGAGCAGCTCCTTGGGGGGCAACTCGGCCGCAGGTACGTCCAAAGATGGCAGACTGCACCCAATCTTGCCAGGCTGGCTGATCTCAGGCAGCAAGTAATGATGACTCATGTCTGGCTTCTAGAATCCTCCCAGAATTTTCACCAGTTTGTCTATCTCCTGTCTGGTGTTCATCTCGGTAACACAAAGCAGCATGCCATTGTCTATTGTGTGGCTTAGATCTAAACCACCGATTATGCCTTCGTTGAAAAGGGCTTGGTTGATCCGCGAAGGTGCTACCGGGCAACGGATGGCAAATTCCTTGAAGAAGGGCTTTGAGAAAGTAAGGGAATACCCCTTGAGTTCTGCTATTCTTTTGGAGGTATAGTGAGCTTTGTGATAGCATAGCTCAGCCACATGTCGGAGTCCTGTTCTGCCGAGGGTGGCTAGATAGACCGCTGCCGCCACGGCCATCAGAGCTTCACTGGTGCAGATATTAGATGTGGCCCGTTCTCTTCGGATATGTTGTTCACGGGTCACCAGGGTCATCACATATCCCGGCCGACCATTAACATCCACCGTCTTGCCCACGATTCTGCCTGGCATCTGGCGCAAGTATTCCTTGCGACAGGCAAAGATGCCCAAACCCGGTCCCCCGAAGCTCATCGGGTTGCCCAATGCTTGACCATCAGCGACGGCAATATCAGCCCTATATTGCCCCGGCGGCTTAAGCATCCCCAGAGAAATGGGGTCAACCATGGTGATCAGCAAAGCTCCAATGTCATGGGCTTTCTGAACGTAGGCTTCGATCTCCTCAAAATAGCCAAAGAAATTGGGTTGTTGGACTACCAGACAGGCAGAATCTAAAGATAGGCTTGAGCTTAATTC
>JAGHCA010000044.1 GCA_021160725.1 Dehalococcoidia bacterium
CTGCCTGATATTGATGATAAAATAAGGTTTGTTATTCCAATAATGCTTGATAAAGTCTCTGTGAAATTAGGCCCCTGGAGTGGATACAATGTCTTGGCACATCACCTCGTATGTTCCTGGTAGTAATCGGCGAGGAGATGGATATCGCCCAATTTTACATTCCTCAATCCCTGCGTCTTCGCTTCTGCCAGACATTCTTTAGCATGCCGCCTGAATGTAGGCGGCAAATTGTTCATCCTGTGATGAGGGGAGAATTCGAGAAGAGCATAGGGTATATCAGGACTGAGGGAGCCAATAAAGGAAGCAATTCCTGCCACCTCTGCTTTATCAGTGAAATTTGACAATAGAATACCGATTCACTATACTGGAGTTGGTTGGGAATTAATATCTTAGCCGACGAAGGAGAGTAGTAAGAAACTGGCGCTTTCTATAAGCGAGCCGGGGAAGGTGTAAGCCTGGCAGAAAGAGGTTTCTGAACGCGCTCTGGAGGTTATGGGCCGAAGAAAGTTCCGGCTTGGAACAAGTAGGATCCAGCGGGTGGCTCCCGTAGATGCAATAGCTCAATGAGTGCTTCAAACTGAGACTGTGGTTTGAGGAATCAGGGTGGCACCACGGGGTAAGAGCCCTCGTCCCTAGATAGAAATGGAAGTTTTTATGTAGAGACGAGGATTTTTTGTTTGTGATTCCATCAAAGCAAACGACCAAAGTTGTTAGGCTTTGAGATGATTCGGGAGAAAGAGGAAGCATATGGCAAAAAAAGTGTGGCAAAACACAGACAACTTAAATAAACTTGTCGAGCAATACACTGCGGGTAACGATGTTTTGCTGGATCAAAACCTGGTGAGTTTTGATGTTTACGGTTCCTTGGCACATGCCAGGATGCTTGCCAAGCAGGGACTGATAGAAAAAACAGACCTAGAAAATATTGAAGAGGGTTTGATTGAGATTTTAGAGCTTTATAAAAAAGGACAATATACTCTGCAGTTAGGTGATGAAGATGTGCATACAAGAATCGAAAATGACCTGACGAAGAAATATCCAGAGTCAGGGGCAAAATTGCACACAGGTCGATCCCGAAATGACCAGGTATTGGTTGACCTCCGTCTCTATATCAAGACCAAGCTTATCGAGATTGCCCTGGCACTACTTGACCTGGCAGAAATTTTTTGTGGACAAGCAGAAGAATTATCCAATGTTCCTCTGCCTGGTATGACTCATATGCAACCAGCTATGTTGTCTTCGTTTGGGCTGTGGCTCGGGTCTTTTGCTGAAAGCCTGCTCGATGACCTTTTTTTAGTCGAATCGGCTTATACTCTCAACAATCAATCGCCGCTCGGTTCAGGAGCGGCGTACGGTGTAACCCTGCCAATTGATCGGGCATACACTGCCGAATTGCTGGGTTTTACCAAAATACAAAATAACGCTCTCTACTCCCAGAACTCAAGAGGAAAAGTTGAGGCAAATGTTATTCACTCTTTAGCACAAACGATGGCTACGTTGAACAAGTTTGCCACTGATAGTCTATTGTTTACCACTGAGCCATTTTCTTTTATTACGTTTGACAAGAGCCTCAGTACCGGTAGCAGCATTATGCCACAGAAACAAAATTGGGATGCGCTGGAATTGATGCGAGCTAAATACCATCAGGTTATAGCAACCCAACTGCAAATCAGCAGTTCTCTGGCAAACCTTCCCTCCGGATACAACAGGGATGTACAACAAGCAAAGGGTGGCATAATAGATGCCGTTAATATCGTTCTTTCCTCTCTTAAAGTAGCCAGGCTTTTCGTACAAACGATTGAAGTCAATGAGGCGCAGATAAAGAACCATCTTCCAAAGGAGATTTTTGCCGCCCATTGGGTATATGTTTTAGCTCAAGAAAAGAAGCTGCCTTTCCGGCAGGCATATATGTATGCTAAAGAACATCTCAGCGAGATTCCTGATTTTGATGCAGCCACACTCCTTAAGCTAGCGACTTCGCAGGGCTCGACTGGCAATCTTCAACTTTCAACCGTCCAGGAAAGTATTTTGGGAAAAAGGCGGCACTGGATCGAAGAGAAAGAAACCTTTGAAAAAGTTATTGAGAAATTAATTCGGAAATGAGGGAGAAAATATGAAAACACAAACCAAGTATCACAAAATTGCCTCCCACGAGGTTCACGAGGGGGAAAAGGTTGACTCCGTAGTACTTCTTTACTCGGGTGGGCTTGACTCCTCTGTTATCTTAAAGTGGATTCAGGAGATTTATCATGCCCAGGTTATTGCTCTCACTATTGATATTGGTCAAAAAGCCGATGATTTGGAGGCTATAAAACAAAAAGCTCTCAGGCTGGGAGCAAAAAAAGCTATTGTGCTCGATTGTAAAGACGAGTTTGCCGAGCAGTATATTGCCAGAGCCATTAAGGCCAACGGCAGCTATCAGGGAGACTATCATTTAAGCACACCGGTTGGCCGTCCGCTGATTGCCAAAAAAGCGGTGGAGATAGCACATGCAGAAGGAGTAAAAGCCATTGCTCATGCCTGTACAGGTAAGGGCAACGACCAGGTACGGATTGAGAGTTCGATTCTTTGTGAAGACCCAGATATGAAAGTCATTGCTCCGGTGCGGGAGTGGAGTATGGGGCGAGATGAAGAATTTGCATATGCAGCTGAACACGGTATCGAAACTTCTCAAGCAAAGAAGGGAGTCCCTTATTCTTGGGATGACAATATGTGGGGTGTGACTGGCGAAGGTGGAGAGATTGAAGATCCCAAAGCTACCCTCAATCTGGAGAGAATTCTGCGAATCACTACTCCGCCCGAAAGCGCGCCCAATGATGCAGAATATATCGAGCTTGAATTTGAACATGGCATCCCAGTTACTCTTAATGGACAGAAGATGAAGCTGTCTGAACTCATCATCACTGCTAACAGGATTGTCGGCAAGCATGGCGTAGGGTATGTCATTCTTATAGAAGATCGCCTGGTGGGAATTAAAGTCAGGGGTGTGTATGAGTCACCGGCAGCACATGTGATCACTCAGGCACACTACAATCTCGAAAAAATTGTCAACACCCAAACTGCCAACGAGATGAAAGAAATAATTGACAAAAAATGGGCATACCTTTGTTACAATGCCAAGTGGTATGAGCCGACCATGAAGCATTTGAATGCGTACATTGACTCAATGAATTATAATGTGACAGGTACAGTAAAAATCAAGCTTTTCAAAGGTAGGTCCGACGTCGTTTCGGTCAAGTCACCATTTTCACTGTTTGATGCGGACCTGGCCACATTCAACAAGAGTACTAAGTTTAATCAAAACTCAAGCGCTGGCTTCATTGAGATATATTCATTGGCGATGAAAACTGCAGCACAGGCAAATAAAGGGAGAATTGATAAACTTTAGACAAAGTTTATCAGGTGCGGTGAGTGAAAAACGATTAAAGAAAGCAAAATGTGGCTCAGGGAGGCATAATGAAGACCAGCTACGACTATCTGGTAGCAAAAACCCATCCCATTGCATTTGGGGTAATTGATTTCTTGTTATACACCCGTGTCATGCTTGGACTTCACAGATAGTAGTAATAGTGAGGAGATTATTGCCAGTACAAGGCCGTAGATAAATGTCGTCTCGGGGCTTATCTTATCCCAAAGCGTACCAGCAATATAGCCGCCGGGCAAAGCCACCAAGCCTATAGCGGTATGAAATGTACCAAGAGTTGTACCCCGTAGATGCTCCGGTGCAAAATCAACCACGTATGCTCTTTGAACACTGTCAAATATGGCAAAGGATACGCCATAGAGTACAAAGACCGGTAAGATACTGTAGAGGCTCGAAGCGAATATCAGACTCAATGAGACAACCGCAAACATCAGGTAACCTGCAATTAGAACTGGTTTTCTCCCAATTCTATCCGATAGCATCCCCGCCGGTATTGCGGTAATAACATAGACAACATAGAACAGCACGTATAGAAGAATCGCTGTCTGATCGGTCAACCCTATGTCCTTAGCTCGCAGCAAGAGGAAGGCATATCCAAAATGGCCCATGTAGAAGACGGCAGCCGCAACAATCAATAGCCTTAAGTTTGAGGGTAATGCTTTGAAGCTCACTCTCATAGATGCTACTTTAACTTCTTGCTTTTCTGTTACTTTGGGCTCTTTAAGAAATAAGCCAAATATTATTGCTGCGATTCCCGGGATGCCCGCAAAGAGGAAAATCTGAGCATAATTGGAATTTGTCACCGATAGTAGTAGAAATGCCAGCAGTGCTCCCATAACCGAACCAAGCCCGTCCATAGCTCTGTGAAATCCGTAGGCTTTCCCCCTAACACTCTGGTCAACTGATTCAGCCACAAAAGCATCTCTGGGAGCAGTCCTTATGCCTTTCCCGATTCTTTCTATTACTCTTATGACAAGAACAAGGGGCCAGACTTTAGCCAGAGCAAATAATGGTTTTGTCATTGCGGAAAGAGAATAACCAATAAGAACAAAGGGCTTTCTCATTTTGATTTTGTCGGACCAATAACCAGAGAATACTCTTATAAGGGAAGCAGTTGTTTCCGCAGCGCCCTCGACAATACCTACTACAGATGCTCCGGCACCCAGGACGCTAACCAGGTATAAAGGAATCAATGGAAAGACCATCTGGCTGCTGAGGTCGGTAAACAGACTAACCAAGCCCAATAAGAATACATTTCTAGTGATACCCCTGAAAATGCCACTCTTCCTGTTTTGATTCATCTACTACTTCTTTCGTATAACACTCTGGGAATAGACTAGGCTACCATTTATCTCCGGTCTAGCACTTCATCTACAAGTTCTCTGATTTTATCCCTTGCTTGCTTAAGTACCTCCAAACCACTGTCAGTTATGGTGTAGTACTTTCTCACTTTTCCGCCAACTAATTTTGAATCCTGTGTAAGATATCCCTCTTTTACCAAACGATGCAGAGTTGGGTAGAGGGTGCCTGGGCTAAGATAGTAACCATGGCGACTGAGCTCCTTAGCTATTCCGACGCCAAAGATTGGTTCTTTGGAAGCATGATACAGGATGTGAATTTTTATGAATCCGAGGAAAAACTCACGCTCTATCATGATAACACCTGCCGATATTGCGATACGATATTATATTTTGTAGTTTTATCCTTTGTCAATATACTATTGTGCGAAGTTTGATTGGCACACAGTTTATCACCTACCCCGTGAAGCACCGATTGCGCTGCTCAAGGCTTCTTTCCCTGACTTTGTTATTGCTTAAAATGAACTTCTCTGCCCTTTCATTGGGATAACGAGCTATGGGCAGAGGGCAATAATTATGAAATGCTTAAATCAGTAGCGTTTAGCGCGCCTTACAGGCTCTATATTGCCCCGATAATCGGGAGCAGTGATGTTGAATACTACGCTGAGCTTGGGGTCTACCATTCGTGAACTGATTCTTGTTTCAATCTCCTCTAAAGAGAGGCATGTGGTGACCACCATGGGCAGTCGGGCATTGTAGCGGTAGTTTATCAGTTGATATAGCTTCTCCTGAGCCCAGGGCGTGGCTGATTGTTCTCCGAAGTCGTCGAGAATCAGCAATGGAACCCCTTTAAGCTTCTCAGAAAATTCGTCGTAGGATATTTTGCTATCCGGACTGAATGTGGAGCGTAAATGGTCAAGAAGGTCGGGAACAACCACAAAGTAGACAGGTTTTCCATGAGCCAGCTGGTAATTAGCAATAGCTGCCGCCAGATGAGTTTTGCCGCAGCCATTAATGCCTTGAAATATCAGCCAACCCTCCGGCGAGCGAGCGAATTCTACTGCTAAGTTGAAAGCTTGGTGCAGATTTTGACGCTGTTCCGAGGGCAATTCCAGTCTCTTGTGGTCAAAATTATCAAAAGTCATATTTCGCAATAGCTCTAGTTCTAAGCCGTCCTGAGATTCCAAGAGGGATTTTTTATCAACCGCCCATACCTGGCAGAATTCATTGTCAGTGAGATGACCACGTAAGCGTTCATCCATTCTTTCTAGCGGCACATCGCTTGTGATTACTGTGGCCAGTCTGGTATTGAAGCGATGATTAAGGAGTTGTTCCAGCTTCTCTTTAGCCCAGGTGGTAGCACTGCCTAGAGTAAGATCATCAAGTATTAGTAAAGGCACATTCTTTACTTGTTCAAACAGCTCGTCATAAGAGGTATCGCTGGTGGAGTTGAAGGCAGAGCGGAGGTGGTCGAGGAGGTCAGCGGTGCTGATGTAAAATACAGGCTCTCCTAATCTGAGACGGTGGTTGGCGATAGCACAAGCCAGGTGTGTTTTACCACAGCCGCAGGGGCCTAACAGGAGCAGCCAACCCTGAGGATTGTCAGCAAAGCCTTTAGCAGCATGGTAAACCCGGGCAAAGTGCTCTTGAGATTCTTCGTCCCGATTGTGCCGAGACTCAGGATGACGGCTAGTTTTTCCTTTAGGAGACAAATTGTCGAAGGTAAGCTGCGACAGGGAACCCAGATTGCTGTATTTCTCAAGATATTCTGTTTTTTTCTTGCGGAGCTCCCTTTTACTGCATCGGCAGGGTACCACGCGGCTGAAATCAATTTGCCCCGAATCCAAGGCGGGATGAACAAAACCAGCCCCTTTGCAAACAGGGCAGATTTCACCCGCGTCTTCTTCTGTCGAGGGAGAAGGAACGTTATCTTTGGACGAGGTGTCCGTATTTGCCCTTGACATATTTGTCTGGGCCATCTTTTTTAATATCTCTCCTATATTCTCCACTGTCCTTACCTTCGCTAGCCCATCTTTCTAGGATACGGGCGATATATTTCCAACTGCGTTTATTGAGTGTAACTGCTTCCTTAAAGGCTTCTTCTATCCACTGGGGTGGATAAAGTTTCTCTGCTTCCTTAAGTTCTTCAACAATCATCGGCGTTATCATACCAATATTCTGCTCATAGAGAGCAAATATGTTGACAGCCGGCGGCTGAGGGCTCCGATGCATCAGGGCGGGCAGCGTGTAAACGTCCTCGAGCGCTCCTTTTATGTTTAAAGTTGAGTGTAATAGAGTGCCGTGCTCTATAGCTAAGTCCAAAGCCTGGCGCAGTGTCTCCTCATCTAACTCGGCTGATAGCCGGCAGATTGCAGATTTTAGTTCTTTATAAGTAACGCCGCTAATATCGGAGTGAGGATGCTCTTGTTTTCGCAGTATAAGATAAGTCACATATAACACTATCTTAAGTTCGGCCAGGTCGTGAATTTTAGGCATCATTCGGGTAAAGAAAGAGTCAGGCAAGGAGATAAACTCTGTTTTCACTTGAGAGCTGGATAATTGTCGTTCAGGCATCTTTCTACCCTTAAGAGGCTGAAGTCAGCTCAGCCTCTAGATTAGCAAATTTAGCAGTCCTGCCCAGGAAGCGCAGCTTAAGCTGTCCCAAAGGACCATTACGATGTTTAGCTATAATGATATCCGCGATGCCGCTGGGGTAGGGTTCCTTCTCAATGTCATGCACCTTGCTCCACTCTTCACGGGAAAAATACATGTCATCTCGATAGACGAAAAGAACGATGTCAGCATCTTGCTCGATACTACCACTTTCGCGCAGGTCAGAGAGCTGTGGTATATGAGAGGCCCGCCATTCTACAGCCCGACTGAGTTGGGACACTGCTAGTACAGGCACATTTAGTTCTCTGGCTAGTGTTTTCAAGTCGCGGGTTATCTTGCTAATTTCCTGCACCCGGGTTTCACTCCTGCCATTGCCTTGTATCAGCTGCAGATAATCGATGATAATCAGGTCGATGTTGTGCTCGAAGTGAAGGCGTCGTACCTTGCTTCTTATATCCAAACAGCGAAGTTGTGGTGAATCATCAATATAAATCAGTGCCTCGGAGAGGATTCCACTGGCTTCCATAATTTTTATCTCATCCTGCTCGCTGAAGCGACCAAGGCGAACCTTTCTGGAATCCACCCCGGATTCGCTGGCTAGAAGCCTCTGTACCACCGCCTCTCGAGACATCTCCAAGCTGCAGAAAGCGATACAAGCCTTCTGGTTAATGGCAGCGTTTCTGGCAATATTCAGCGCCAAGCTTGTTTTGCCCATGCTGGGCCTGGCCGCCAAAATAATTAGGTCAGATCTTTGTAGTCCTCCTAAAAAATCATCTAAGGCAGCAAAACCAGTGAGAATATGAGGTATTTGCCCTTCTTGTGACGCCGTAGGTGCCCCAGCTTCCTCAAAGTATTGTCCCAGGGCGTCTCGAATTGGAACGAAATCCCGGGTTTCCCGTTTCATTCGCACCTGAAACAGGAAATCTTCGGCTTTGTTTAAGCAGGCCTCAATATCAGGGCTGGCTTCGTAACCCAGGGCTTTGATTTGCTCAGCGGCGGCAATCAACCGCCGCATTACCGCTGTATTGGATACTATTTGAGCATAATATTCAACATGGAGGGATGTGGGTACATTACTGATTAGATGGCTTAAGAAGGCAGCACCACCAGTTTGCTCCAGCTTGTCCTCACGCATTAGCTCATGAGCTACTGTAATCTGGTTTATTGCTTCATTGCGTTGGTAAAGGGAGAGGCAAGCCTTGTAAATTATCCGATTTGTTTCGGAAAAAAAATCCTCGGGCTTAAGGGAGGCGGCAATTTTCAATATAGCATCAGGATCAATAAGCAGAGACCCAATTACTGCCTCCTCGGCTTCAATATCGTGAGGTGGCAATTTCTCATTCGCCATGCCTAATCTTTCTCTTCCCCCTCGATAACCACCGTAATTTGTGGCTTAATGTCGCCGGCTAACCTAACGCCTAGTTCATAGCTACCAGCTTGGTGCAAAGGTTTCTCTATATCTATCTTTTTTTTATCAATAACAGAACCGATGGTCCGACTTAATTCTTCAGCTATATCGGCAGCAGTAATAGAACCAAACAACCGTTCTCCGGCACCGCTGCGAGCTTTAAGGTGAATTTCTCTTCCCTCAATTTGCTGAGCCAGTTCGACAAGCTTATCCCGGTCAACGCTTTCCTCAAGTTTTTTCCTCTCTAGCCTGGCCTCTACTTGCTTAACGACCGTAGGGGTAGCTAACATAGCTAAACCTCGAGGCAAAAGGAAATTCTTGGCATAGCCTTTATTCACCTCCCTTATATCGCCGGCCCTTCCTTTTCCAGGGATGTCTTCTAGTAAAACAACTTTCATAGTATTCCTCACTTCTTTCAGAATGATAGAAATCTCTCCGCTGAGATGACAGCAGTGGCGCCACTTCCAGCAGCAGTTATCGCTTGCCTGGTTGAATTATGGTGGACATCTCCGGCAGCAAATATTCTTGGAATCTTTGTTTCCATCACTTCGTTGGTGATTATGTAGCTTCCTTCATCTAGAGATAACAATTCTTGCCACTGGTTACTATTGGGCTTCGAGCCGATAGCCACAAAAACACCTGCCACCTCTAGCGTTGATATTTTAGCATCTTTGGTGTTTTTTGAGCTAACTTGCTTAACTATCGCGTCACCTTTCATTTAAGTTACCATAGTATACCAAACGAGTTCTATCTTCGGTTCGATCATGGCTCTTTTCTGAAATATGTTGATGGCTCGAAGCTGACTACGACTGTGGATGACCTTAACCGAAGAAGCAAACTTACTCAAATAGAGAATTTCGGTGGTAGCAACATCGCCACTATCTATCATTCCCGTTGTTTTGCTTTTGAATAAAGGACTATCGCAGGTGGCACAGCAGGAAACTCCCTTGCCCATAAATATATCTTCCCCAGGCACGTCTAATTTGCGGCATTGCGAGCCGAAGGCAACGATTATCGCTTCAGATGCAAATCGCCTTCAGTCTTTACTCTAATTATGCCATCGGTTTTTACCTGTAGGTAGGGGCTACTTGCTCTAACCATGGCAGAACTCTTGCTTAATCTTGTCAAACATCCCTGGCTGGAGGATATCAGCTACAGTCATAGCCAGTGCCTTAGCTGCGTCCATTAAACCTTCATGTCCTGCTTCAGAGGCGGCTGCTGCAGCAAATTCCGGTGTATGTCCCAACACATCAGGCGAAGCAATAGCTATCGTAGGATGTATGCTTGGGACTACTTGACTGACGTTTCCCATATCCGTGCTGCCAAGGCCAAACTCAGGCTCGAAGGCTACGACATGTCGCCCCAGCGATTCCAGATTTTGCTTAAATAACTCAGCTAGAGTTTCATTGTTTTTCATGGAATCAAAAGCTATTTCATCCCAGCGATATTCTAATCTTGCTCCACTAGCTGTAGAAGCTCCAATAAGGCAGTTCGAAACCTTCCTTTTCAATTCATCAAGATACTCACTATCTGGAGCCCGTACGTAAAACTCAGCAGCGCTATGCGCTGGCACTATATTAGGAGCTTCACCCCCATCGGTGATTATGCCATGGATGCGTGCTCCCTCTTTTATGTGTTGGCGCAGTGAATTTATAGAGTTGAAAGCTAAAATCGTAGCTTCAAGGGCATTTATGCCCTTGTGAGGTTCAGCCGAAGCGTGAGCCGGCTTGCCAAAAAATTCCACCTCTACGCCGGTGCAGGCAAGCGCCCGGATGGTTGCCAAGTTTCTCACATCAGGATGTATAATCATAGCCACGTCTATTTCATTAAAGACCCCAGCTTGCACCATGTTTATCTTGCCACCGAAGTTTTCCTCTGCAGGAGTGCCCAGGACTACAATGCTGCCTCCTAACTGGTCAATGATAGGCTTACTGCCGATAGCAGCACCAACTGCCGAGGAAGCTATTATATTATGCCCACAGCCATGTCCTATTTTGGGTAAAGCGTCGTATTCGGCAAGCAAAGCAATTCTAGGGCTTCCCTGACCATACGTTGCCCAAAAGGCTGTAGCTATGTCAGCAATGCCTCGTTCTACATGAAATTCGTTGTCTTCAAGATAGCTAGTAAGCCAAGCCATTGCCTTTTTCTCCTCGAAGCCCAACTCAGGGTTATCATGGATCTTCAGGCTCAGCTGGATAAGCTGTTGTCTTTGCGATTCCACTGCGTCTTTCACCTTTAGCTTCAGTTTTTCTATTTCCAATGCTTGAACCTCCTGTGATATGATTTATTATACTTTGGGTTCATCGAAATTTCTAGGCTGTGATAAATGGGAAGAGAATCTCTGAATGCTTTGATAAATGTATCCCAGTTACTGAAAGAGTCTGCTGGCTCTACTCGAAGTTATGATATAGATGGGATAATTGATGAGGAAGTTGAAGGTTCTGTGAAAGGAAAGGTAAAGTTAATTCATACCAGTCGGGGAGTTTTGGTGCAAGGCAAGTTAGCTGTTGAGGTAAAACTCGTATGTAGCCGCTGCCTCGGTACATACTTATGTCCGATAAGCTTTACTGCGGAAGAAGAATTCCTTCGGACGTCTGATTTGCCTGGCGATTCAGCACTCTATTTGCGGGAGCAAGCGGAAGAGTTCACTATTGATAGTAAGAATATACTTGACCTGGGCGAACTAATACGGCAATATACATTGTTAAATTTGCCCATGAAACCATTATGTCGACCTGACTGCCCGGGAATTAAGGAGGAGAATTCATATGGCACTGCCTAAGAAGAAAACCGCGAAATCACGCCAAGGAAAAAGGCGCAGCCACCTCAAGCTAAGTCTGCCTGCCATGGATGTATGTCCACATTGCCACAGTCCCAAGTTATCTCACCGTGTTTGTCCTCAATGTGGCTGGTATAACGACAGAGAGACAATCGAGGTCAAACCCTCCAAGAAGTAGTTAACATGTCTGAGTTATCCAAGGTAGCTTATGTTTTCCCAGGACAGGGTTCCCAAAGCACTGGTATGGGAGTGGATCTTTATGACCGCTATCCCTCAGCCAGGGCAGTCTTTGATCAAGCTGATGCTTCTTTAGGCTTTTCTCTCTCGCGTTTATGCTTTGAAGGGCCGGATGAGGAGTTGACAAAGACGCATAACGTCCAGCCAGCAATACTGGTCGTCAGCATTGCCTGTCTTAAAGCGATTGAAGAGGCTGCCATGGCTAATTTTCCCTCTCCCTCTTTTGTTGCTGGGCATAGTTTAGGCGAATACACTGCCCTGGTTGCTGCCGGTGCGCTGGACTTGGAAGATGCTGTTTTGCTTGTCAGGGAAAGAGGTAGACTGATGTATGAAGCTGGACTAAGAAATCCCGGGGGGATGCTGGCTGTAATAGGACTTGATGAAGAGACAGTTAAAGATATTAGCCTACATAGTGGCACTGAAATCTCCAATATAAACTGCCCCGGGCAGATTGTGATTAGTGGTGCTACCCAGGCTCTGGCTGAAGCTGATAAATTAGCCAGGGCAAGAGGTGCTCGTGTTCTTATTCCTCTGAAGGTTAGCGGGGCTTTTCATTCTGCCTTAATGGAGCCAGCCGTAGCTGAATTCAGTAAAATCGTTTCGAACATTGGATTTAAACCACCAAGTATTCCTGTGGTATCTAATGTGACTGCTCGGCTATTAACCGACGCTGACTCTATAAAAGAAGAGTTGGTGAAGCAGCTTCGTAACTGTATCCAATGGCAAAGGTCGGTGGAATATATGATGCAAGGTGGGATCACCACTTTTTATGAGATGGGCCCAGGGAGAGTGCTCAGCGGTTTACTCAGGCGAATCAATTCTGAGCTCCAAACGTTCAATATATCAGGAGTTGAGGATATAGCACAGCTAGTATCTAAAGAGAATCCAACCAACTAATGGCTGGCATCAGGCGACGGGCAAGAATCGTTGCTCTCCAAACGCTTTATGAGCTTGATTATACTAAGCATAAGGTGGAGGATGCTTGGGCTCATTTGAGAGCGGAGAAAACACTGCCCCAAGAAGCACTTAGCTTCAGTGAAGAGCTTGTGAAAGGAGTACTCCAAAACAAATCTGAGCTTGATGCTCTCATTAAGAAATTTGCTCCGGCTTTTCCCCCAGAGCAAATGTCAACCGTTGACAGAAATATTCTGCGCCTGGCTATTTTCGAAATTTCGTTTAGCGATAAAACCCCGCTCAAGGTAGCTATAAATGAGGCTATAGAATTAGCCAAGGAATTCGGAAGCGACTCTTCCCCACGATTAATCAACGGAGTATTGGGCTCAATAACAACTGAACGTGGCGTAACACGATAAAGCTTCCTTTAGAGACGTGAGTCCTTGTCTGTTCACCTGTGACCTCTCAACCAGGGTGATTTCCCACAAAAGATAAAATTTTTGACAATATAGTCCCATATAGTGTAAAAATATTATACAATGAGGAAGCTGGAGATTCAACGGGAACAAGCGTTGCAGGCGCGGCAAGAGTTCAAATTGATCATGCGACTGGAACAGGCTGGTTTGCTGGAAATGCCCGAAGAGGAGTTTAACAGGCTTACCACCGAAGTAGAAAGCAGCCCCTTATTTAGAAAGTTATATCGGAAGGATGGAATAATTCATTATCAGAGGTATCCTAAGACAGACTTTTCTCCTCGCTTTTATCAACTTAATGAAGAGATTGTTGCTGGGACAGACACTCTTGATATCGACTCTCTTTTATCTAACAAAGGAGATGTAATTCGTCTGATAAAGAAAATAGGGCTGGATAATTTTAAGCGCTATTTTCTTTATCCTGAACCCAGGGTAAGCATAGAAGAGGTCACTCAAGAGTGCAATTTGGAGCTTGCAGAGGTTGAAAGGATAGATAGCCTCATTAACGAATTCTCCATTATGAGCGAGTTTTACAACCCTTCTGTTCTGAGTTCGGAACATGGAATTCACTACTCCAAGGTCGCTTCGATAGAAAGGGGGGCTGAGGGTTTTATTATCAGCTATATCTCTCCGCCTTATGCGCGGGGAAGATATTCGATTGACTATGCGAGATTTGAGGAATTGAGGCAGAGTGGAGTTATCACCAAGGCTGAGGTAAAGGAAATCAGACAGCTATTTAAGAAGCTAGAGCTAATCAATAGACGTAAGGACACGGTTACTCGGATATTGCAAGGAATTGTGGAAAAGCAAGCACCCTATTTCGAATCCGGTAACGGCAAGGCTATCCTGCCGTTTAGCCAAAAAGAGCTAGCTGAAAGGATTGGGCTTGCTCCAAGCTCAATTAGCCGCGCTATTAGCGGTAAAAGCCTTGAGATGCCATGGGGCGAAGAGAAGGCCCTTAAGGATTTCTTTCCTCGGCCGAGAAGGTTTCGGAAGGAACTGGTCAGGCAGCTTCTTGAAACAGGGGAAGAATTCCCCTCTGATGAAGCGATTAAAGCCGAACTTGAACAGAAATTTGGCGTTTCTATTTCCCGCCGTCTAGTAGCAAGCTTGAGGAAGGAATTAAAAATACCCGCAGCTTGGAAAAGGGGAAGACAGCCCTCTAAGAAAGCAAAAGGAGGATAATAATGGGCATTATCTTTACAGTGACGGAGAAGTGTAAGGGGTGCTATGCCTGTGTTCGCAACTGCCCGGTCAAGGCTATTAGAGTGAAGGAAGGGATAGCCGGAGTTATGGAGGAGAGGTGTGTTACCTGTGGCGTCTGTATCAACATATGCGCTATAGGGGCCAGAGAGGCTAAGAGCGACATAGGTTATGTTCGCCAGCTATTGGGGCAATCCACTCCGGTAATCGCTGCCCTTTCCTCCGCCTTTACGGCAGCTTTTCCAGAAATCAGGCCGAAGCAGTTAGTATCTGCTTTGAAGAAGCTGGGGTTCAGTGAGGTAATGGAAACTGCCTTTGGTGCTGAGCTGGTCTGCCGCGAGTATGGACGAATGGTAAAGGGAAACAAAGGAAAGCCCATTCTTTCCTCTACCTGTCCTGCTGTAACTTCCCTGGTGGAAAAACACTATCCTCAGCTAATCGATAGACTGGCACCAATTGTGTCGCCCATGATCGCCATGGGCAGGGTCATTAAATGGCGGTACAATCCTGAGGCTAAAGTAGTCTTCATTGGCCCCTGTATAGCTAAAAAAGCTGAAGCAGAGGATGAGAAAGTTGCCGGGGTCATTGACGCTGTTCTGACCTTTTCCGAGCTGAGGGAGATGTTGGCGACAAAGGAAATCGACCTCCTTTCTGAGGAGGAAGAGCAGTTCTCTGGCCCCAGGCCTCATCTCGGTCGCCTGTTCCCTGTGCCCGGGGCTTCACTTAAGCTAGCGGGAATCTCTGGTGATACCATGATAAGCGATGTCGTTGTAGCTGAGGGCATTGATCGTGCTAGCAGTTGCCTTCTGGAATTTGCTCAAGGCAAGGTCAAAACCAAGTTTATGGACATATTCTTCTGCCGGGGTTGTATTGACGGACCAGCGATAAATAAGAGCCTAAGCCTTTGTGGACGTAGGGAAAAAATAGTTGATTATGCTTTGGAGGATGCAGATCCGGCTCGAACGGAGAGCGACATCGAGCAATATGCTGACATTGACCTCAGCCGCAAATTTACCAATCGATATACTGTGCTACGCACCCCGACCGAAGATGAGATCAACGACATCCTGAGACAAATCGGTAAGCTAAAAAGAGAAGATCAACTCAACTGTGGAGCCTGTGGATATAATTCCTGTCGAGAGCTGGCTACTGCCGTCTGTCAAGGTTTAGCAGAGCGTGAGATGTGCTGGCCTTATCTGGTCAACGAATTACAGAATACACAGGATGAACTCCTCAGGGCTGAGAAGTTAACCTCGCTGGGCCAGTTGGCTGCCTCCATTGCTCACGAAATCAATAATCCTCTGACTGGTGTACTGGTCTATACCCAGTTGCTATCAAAGAAAGTGGCTGGTGATGCTTTTAAGAGAGAACAAGCCTTGGAGTATCTTTCCAAGATGGAATCCGAGGTAGGTCGTTGCTCCAGGATAATCCGAAATCTTTTAGATTTTGCTCGGCAAACTGAGCCAATGTTGAGGTTGGTGGATGTTAACCGGGTTATAGAACAGGTATTGGCTATGGTAGGGCATCAAGCTCAACTTCAAAACGTTGAGATTGTGAAAGAGTTTAGCCCATCCTTGCCTAAGGTCATAGCTGATTTCGACCAGCTTCAACAGGTATTTACTAATCTCACGCTGAATGCTATCCAGGCGATGTCTGAAGGGGGTAAGCTGACTCTGCGCACGTCCGTGGAGAATAGTCAAGTTAGGGTTGATGTCCAGGATACAGGTTGTGGTATTTCAAAAGATAACTTGAGTAAGCTTTTCACTCCTTTCTTCACCACCAAGGCAAAAGGCAAGGGTGTAGGGTTGGGATTAGCTGTAGTTCACGGGATTATTGAGAGGCACAAGGGAGTAATCAAAGTGCAAAGTGAGGTGGGGAAAGGAACCACCTTCACCGTCTATTTGGGAGGCCACAACGATGAAAAAGGTTAAAATACTAGTGGTTGATGATGAGGCTATTGTCCGCGAGTCGCTAAGCGAATGGCTCAAGGATGTTGGCTATCAGGTTTTCGCCGCTGAAAGTGGCCCCAAGGCATTAGAGGTGATTGGGAAGGAAAAGCCGGGCATCATGATTGCCGATCTGGTTATGCCGGGTATGGACGGTATTGAATTGATGAAAAGGGCTAAAGAGCTTCATCCTAGGATAGAGGTTATTATTATCACAGCCTATGCTAGCATCCCTACCGCCATCGCTGCTATAAAAGAAGGGGCATACGATTATATTGAAAAGCCCTTTTGCCCTGAGAGAGCCGAATTCCTCGTCGAAAAATTAGCTGAACATCAGGAACTCGTCGAGGAAAACCTCGCCCTGCGTCATAGATTGGAAGACCGTTACCGCTTTGAGAACATCATTGCTAAGAGCTCCAAGATGCAGCGGCTGATTGAGTTGATAAAGGTTGTGGGCAAAAGCAACGCCACAGTATTAATCACAGGTGAAAGCGGCACAGGGAAGGAGTTAGTAGCACGTGCCATTCATTCTCAGAGCCATCGTCGGAACAAGCCCTTTGTCGCTGTTAGTTGTGCTGCTTTGCCGGAAAGCCTTTTGGAAAGCGAACTGTTTGGCCACGAGAGGGGTTCCTTCACCGGCGCCTACACTCGGAAGAAGGGCAAATTCGAGTTTGCCAGTGGGGGGACTCTTTTTTTGGATGAAATCGGCGAGATGAGTGCCAATATCCAAGTACACCTGTTAAGGGTTTTAGAAGAGAAAGAATTTACTCGCGTCGGTGGCAATGAGCCACTCAGAGTTGATGTAAGAGTTATTTCCGCGACTAATAAGGACTTAAGAAAGGCCATAGAAAAGCAAGAATTCCGAGAAGACCTTTATTATCGCCTTAATGTAGTTAACATCGAATTGCCACCCTTGAGGGAAAGGAAGGAGGATATCCCTCTCTTGGCTGAGCATTTCTTGAATAAGTTTGCTTCGGAGAATCGGAAAGAGATTACCGGATTCTCTACCGATACTGTAGAATTTCTGCTCGATTATGACTGGCCGGGCAATGTCCGTGAGTTGGAAAATGCCATTGAAAGGGCGGTCATCCTGGCTAAGGATAGCATTATCACCATTGCTGACCTGCCTCAGAAGAAGATATCGCCTGCTTATTCAACTGCGCAGAGGAAAAATCTTAAAGAAGTAGAAAAAGAGCACATCTTGAATATCCTCCGTGAAACCGGCGAGAACTACAGTCAGGCAGCTAGAATCTTGGGAATTAGCAGGATGACGCTTTACAAAAAGGCAAGGGAATATGATTTAAGTGTAAAGAAAATTAAACAGTGACTGATTAATTATTTACATAACTCGGCAAGACGGTAGTTCCTAAGTCTGTCGCCCTAGTGAAGAAAACTATCCTGAATTTTCAGGATGGTTTTTTATTTCGACGGAAGGATTGTAGTTGGCTTAGATTAGAAGATTAAGATATAGGGAAAGAGATTGGCAAGAAAATTGCTACACCAAAGGGTGAAAGGAGGTTTAGAAATGGACAAAGAAGTGGTCTCAGTAAAACAAGAAAAAGAGCAGGAGGTGAATGAAATGAAACCAGTATTAATTGTTGAGGACGAAGCCATAGTACGTGAATCGCTCAGAGACTGGCTTAAGAATGTGGGCTATGAAGTCGAAACAGCTGAGGAAGGTGAAGAAGCACTGGAGAAGATCGAGAATAAGGAATTCAGTGTCGCAGTTCTCGATCTAAGGCTGCCCGGAAAGGACGGATTGGAGGTATTGAGGGAAGCCACTGAGAAAAACCCGAAGATCAAGGGCATAGTTATCACTGCTTATCCCTCAGTGGAAACCGCCGTGGAGGCGATGAAAATGGGTGCTATTGATTACATAGCGAAGCCATTTACCCCCGACGCCCTGGAGAGGAAAATTCAGGAGGTTCTAGGCTCGATTCAGATGAAGGTAAAACCTAAGGAAAGGAAGGTTGAGGAAGCCTCAGCGGAACTCACGGCAGTTAAGGAGGCTGGCATTGAGGAAGCTATAGTGATAACTGAAGAAGAGATCCCTACTCATCTGGAGGAAGGTCGAGCTTACTTCGAAGCGGGCCGCTACCAGGAGGCATTAAGAGAATTTCAGGCCATTTTACAGGTTGCTCCGGGACACATAGAAACTCGAACCTGGGTCCAGAAGACCAAGAAAGCATTGGCGAAGCCGAAAGTAGAGGTACCTGAAGGAGAAGGTGCTGTTGAGGAAGGGGCGAAAGTCTGTATTTGGGCGAAGATGGGGATAGTCTCTCACAGGTACTGCACTCGGGATTATGACTGCTTGACCTGTGAGTTTGACCAGATGATGCAGGAGAAAGTGGCCTCCGGTGAGACTCCTGAGCTTGATGAGGCTCTGGAGAAGTTTAAGAACCTACCAGGATCCCAGAGACTTTGTCGTTATTCCCTAAAGGGCGACGTTTCGTACCGCCTTTGCTCTCGTGTCTTTCAATGCGCGACCTGCGAATTCGGGCAGCTCATGGAGGATGTCCTGGAGCGAAAGCTAGACAAGTTGTCTGCCCGCCGCCAGATTCTGAGTAAGAAGCGGTCGACTCTTAAAGACTGAGCTGGCGAGAACAGCGGCAAAAACTTGTCTTTTGGGGTGGAGTTTATTATACTTTTAACCTGTACTCCGATTTGAGTTATCGGCAAAGAGGGTAACTAGGAGGTTTTTGCGTCGGCTGTTTTTTTGTTTCCCAGTCTTGAAATGGCGGAACCATAGTGAAAACAATAAGTCCTTATAAAGAAGCTACGGATGTAATACTTGAGGCGGGCGGTGAGCCTCTTAAATTGTGTTATCAGTGTGGCCTTTGCACTGCTGTTTGTCCCTGGAACGTAGTGCGCAGTTTCTTGGTTCGCCGCATCATGCATGAAGCTCAGCTTGGGGTAACTGATTTTGACAGCGAGGATGTCTGGACTTGTGCCACTTGTCGAGCTTGTGTCCAGCGTTGCCCTCGGGGCGTTGAGATAATAGATGTCGTGAGGGCTGTACGTCGAGTTGTGGCTAGTCTCGGCATTGGTGTTGTCCCTGATGCTCTTCGGATATCAGCTAAGAACATCGCCGGCGTAGGTAATCCCTTTGGTGAAGCGCCAGAAAAGCGTAATGACTGGGCTAAAGATCTGGGGGTGAAGGAGTTCGTCCCGGGTACTGAAATACTTTATTTCCCTTGCTGTGTTCCCTCCTATGATCCTGATGTGAAAACAGTAGCTCGATCTGTTGCCACGATCTTCAATAAGCTGGGGGTTGATTATGGCCTGATAAGCACAGAGGCAAGATGCTGTGGCGAGTCAATTAGGAAGGCTGGGCATGAAGACACTTTTCAAAACCTGGCTCACAATAATATTAACCTCTTTGCCAATAATGATGTCAAAACTGTGGTAGTTTCCTCCCCACACTGCTACCATACTTTCAGAAATGAGTATCCCGAGCTTGGAGGCAAATTCGAAGTAATTCATATTACCCAATACTTAGCTTCACTTATCGACGAAGGAAAATTGAAGTTCTCTAAGACGATGAATAAAAAGGTAATCTATTCTGATCCTTGCTATTTGGGGAGGCATAACAATGTCTATGACGAACCTAGAAAGATATTGCAGAGTATTCCCGGCCTGGAATTAATAGAATTTCCCGATGCCCGCGAGAATGCTCTTTGTTGTGGTGGTGGCGGCGGTAGAATCTGGATGGATACACCGAAAGGGGAAAGGTTCTCTGATATAAGGGTAGAGCAAGCTGTAGAGAAAGGCGCTGATATTATAGCCTTGGCGTGTCCTTACTGCTTCCTCAACTACAGGGATAGCGTGCTATCTATGGGCAAGGCAGAGACTATGCAGGTTAGAGATATCGCTGAGCTTGTTGCTGAAGCAGTGTAATAGCAGGGGAGCCAAAATGGAAGAGGTAAAAATTGGTGTTTATGTCTGCTGGTGCGGCTTAAATATCGCTGGCACAGTGGATTCTGAAGAGGTGGCCAGGTATGCTGGAACCCTGCCCCATGTGGCGGTTGCCCGTGACTATAAGTATATGTGCTCCGATCCTGGACAGGATCTCATTAAGAATGATATTAAGAGGTTGGGGATTAATCGAGTTGTGGTTGCTTCCTGCTCACCGAGATTGCATGAACCCACGTTTCGCAAAGCTTGCCGGGATGCCGGACTGAACCCATATCTATATGAGCACGCAAATATCAGGGAGCACTGCTCTTGGCCCCATGCCACAGACAAGAATCGAGCCACAGAAAAGGCCAAGGACCTTGTACGTGCTGCAGTAAGGCGTGTCTATTATCAAGAACCTCTGGAGATTAAGGAGGTTCCGGTGAATCCCAATGTCTTGGTTGTGGGGGGTGGTATTGCTGGCATTCAAGCTGCTCTGGATATCGCTGATGGGGAGAAGAAAGTCTACATGGTGGAACGGGACGCATCCATTGGTGGACATATGATTCAGCTTGATAGGACATTCCCCACTCTAGATTGCTCAGAGTGTATTCTCACTCCCAAGATGACCGATACTGGTCATCATCCTAACATCGAGTTAATGACCAACAGCGAAGTAGAGGAGGTTTCGGGGTATATCGGCAATTTCAATGTCAGGATCAGGAAAAAGCCCAGGTATGTCGATGTCGATAAATGTAACTCATGCGGTGAATGTGCCAAGGTGTGCCCTGTTGAAGTGCCCGATGAGTTTGAGATGGGCTTGAGTATGAGGAAAGCAGCATATTTACCTCTTCCTCAGGCTGTTCCCGCCGCTTTTGCCATTGACAAAAGAGGCACTGCGCCCTGCCGCATTGCTTGCCCCGCCGGTGTTAATGCTCAGGGCTACATCGCCCTTATTTCCCAGGGCAAGTTCAAGGAGGCTCTTGAGTTAGTGAGGAGAGCTATGCCATTTGCTGGAGTCCTGGGGCGTGTTTGTACTCATCCCTGTGAACTCGAATGCGAGCGAGGGAAGTTTGATGAACCCGTCAGCATCCGTGCTTTGAAACGCTTTATAGCTGACTATGAGTTGAAGACAGAGAGAGAGAAGGTGGTTCCCATTGAGACAACAAAAGATAGCAAGGTGGCTGTTATCGGTTCTGGCCCTGCCGGTCTTGCCTGTGCTTATGATTTGATTAGAGAGGGTTATGCTGTTACCGTATTTGAGTCTCTGCCTCGGGCAGGCGGACTGCTTAGATATGGTATCCCTGAGTATAGGTTGCCCAAGGAGGTACTTGATAACGACATAAGTTATATACAGGAATTAGGAGTAGAGATTAAAACGAAGTCACCAGTGGAGGATCTTGCCGAGGTTTTCAATCAGGGATATGCGGCCATCTTTATTGCCAGCGGTGCCCAAGGAAGCCAGAAAATGGGCATACCCGGTGAAGAAACGAGCGGTGTAATTCATGCCCTTGATTTTCTAAGAATGGTTAATGCTGGAGTGGACATCAAGTTAGGCAATAAAGTAGTGGTTGTCGGCGGTGGTAATGCTGCCATAGATGCTGCTAGGGCATCTTTACGACTTGGAGCCAGGGAAGTTACTGTTGTTTATCGCCGCTCTCGTGACGAAATGCCTGCTATAAGCAGCGAAGTTGAGGAAGCGGAGCATGAAGGAATTAAAATCCATTTTCTGGCCACACCCACCAAAATCCTGTCCAGAGATGGCCAATTGTCGGCTATAGAATGTATCACGATGAAGCTGGGTGAACCAGATGCCAGCGGTCGCCGTCGTCCTGTAGCTGTCAAGGGGACGGAATTCACCATGAATGTTGACAATGTCATCATTGCAATCGGTCAAACTGTGGACAAGACGGCACTGCCGAAGGAGCTTAATTACACTAGTTGGGGCACACTGGAGGTTGATCCCGTCACCTTGCAAACCCATATTGCTGGTGTGTTCGCTGGCGGCGACGTAGTTTCTGGACCGGCTGATGTCGTGGTAGCGGTTGCCGCTGGCAAGGAAGCAGCTATTTCCATTGATCGGTATCTAAGAGGAGTCAGTCTAACCGAGGAAAGGCAGGTAACACCGAAACGTGTGGAAAACGTATCAAAGGAAAGAGCCCAGCTAAAAGCGAGAGCTTCTACCCCGCTGCTTAAGCTTGATGAAAGGAAAGGCTCCTTCGCTGAGGTTGAACTAAGCTTTGATGAAAAGACGGCAATTGAGGAGGCCAAACGCTGTCTGAACTGTGGCGTATGCTCGGAATGTTTGGAATGCGTGAAGGTCTGTGAGCAAGGGGCAATTAATCATGAAATGCAAGATGAGTTCGTTGAGGTCGAGGTAGGCTCGATGATTCTAGCTACTGGCTACCAGCAGTTTGACCCCAGTGTCATACCTCAGTATGGATATAAGAAGTTCGATAATGTCCTGACCGGACTTGAATTCGAAAGGATAACCTGTGCAGGAGGGCCAACTCAAGGACGGATTCAACTCAAGGATGGTAGAGAACCGGAGAGTGTAGCCATAGTGCATTGTGTGGGCAGCCGGGACCAGAACTACCATGAGTATTGCTCTAGAGTATGCTGCATGTATGGACTCAAATATGCCGAATTGATAAAAGAGTTTACCAAAGCAGAGGTATATGAATTTTATATTGACATGAGATGTTTTGGTGAGGCTTTTGAGGAATTCTATAAACGTGTTTCCGAGATGGGAGTCAATTTCATCCGAGGAAAGGTGGCTAACATTACCGACCGGGTGATGGGCGAAGAGGAGAGGGGGAAATTAATTGTCACAGCAGAGGATACGTTACTGGGAAAGATGATACGTGTCCCTGTGGATATGGTTATCCTGTGTGCGGCCCTAGAGGCACGCTCTGACGCGGCTGATGTGGCGAGCCTTTTTACCATAGGCCAAAGAGGAGACGGCTTCTTCTTGGAAACCCATCCTAAGCTTGCTCCAGTAAACACGCCAACAGATGGAGTTTTCATTGCTGGGTGCTGCGAAGCACCAAGAGACGTCCCTGATACTGTGGCGCAGGCTTCGGCAGCAGCATCCAAGGCTTTGTCATTGATAAGTAGAGGCAAGGTAACCACTGAAGCAGCTGTGTCGTATGTGGATGAATCTATTTGCCATGGATGTGGCCGCTGCGAGGAAATCTGTACTTTTCATGCCCCCTCGATTATCAGAACGGATGGACGCTTGGTTTCTAGCATAAACGAAGCTCTCTGTAAGGGATGTGGAGCATGCGCTGTTGTGTGTCCTACAGGGGCAGCACAAATCAAGCACTTCAATATGCAGGAAATAGAGGGTCTGGTCGACGGCTTGCTGGAGGTGCACCGTGGCTGAGTTTGAGCCTAAGATTATCGTTTTTGCATGTAACTGGTGTACCTATGCCGCAGCCGATCTAGCCGGAACGAGCCGAGTTCAATATCCTCCTAATGCCTATATCGTCAGGATGATGTGCAGCGGGATGATAAATCCCAGCTATGTTCTTAGAGCCTTTGAAGATGGTGCAGACGGAGTTATAGTCTCTGGATGTCATTACACTGATTGCCATTACATCGATGGACCGGTAAAGTGCGATGCCATGTTTGCCAAGCTAAAGAGGTTAGTACATATTCTTGGCTTGGAGGACGAGAGGCTAAAGCGCGAGATGATATCTACCTCCGAGGGAACAGTATTTGCTAGAGTGGTTAGGGAGTTCGTAAGCGAGCTTAAGAGGCTAGGGCCTTCGCCTTTTTCATCTTTAAGAAATTCAAGAAAGGAGAAGGCAGTGGCTTGAGTTTAGAGGACATTATTCAAGAGACGAAAACCTATTACTGTCTGGAATGTGGCAAATGTACAAGTATATGTCCTGTCGCCAGATATGACCCAGCATTCTCTCCTCGGGCGATGATTGAGAATGCTCTATTGGGACCTGAAGATGACTTGGTATTCAACCGAGAACTTTTTTCCTGCTTAACTTGTTACACTTGTCAACAGAGATGTCCCAGTGATGTCGATTTTCCTGTATTTGTGCGCAAAGCCCGCACCATAGCCCAAGATAATGGACAGCACGGAATTTGTGCCCACTCGGGGCAGTTGCAATCTCTGGCCAGGCTTATGACTAGCCCCGACATTAAGCAAAGGAGATTGGAATGGCTATCTGATAAATACCGCACCTCCGATGACTCCGATGTTCTTCTCTGGGTGGGGTGTGCTCCATATTTTGAAGCCATCTTTGAGGATATTGAGTTTAGAGCTCTTGATATCACTGAGGCCAGCTTGAAAATCTTGAATCTTCTGGGAATAGAGCCCAAGCTGCTTCCAGATGAGAAATGCTGTGGGCATGATGTGGTTTGGACTGGGGATGTAGAGACATTTAAGAAACTAGCCGAGCATAATGCGACCCAAATAAAAGAATCCGGGGTGCAGAAAATAATCTTCTCCTGCCCTGAAGGCTACCGAACATTGAAGCTGGATTATCCAAACTATGGCTTTGATGTTGGTTGTGAGTTACAACATATCTCTGAATTCTTGGCGGACAGAATCGAAAAGGGCGGCGTGAAGTTTAATGAAGTGAAAAAAAGGGTAACTTATCAGGATCCATGTAGGTTGGGAAGGCATCTCGGTATATATGATGCCCCCAGAAAAGTACTTAAATCTATTCCTGGCATAGAATTTGTCGAGATGCAATATAGTGGATGGGATGCTATTTGCTGTGGCACCAGCGCCTGGACTAACTGCGACTCGTATTCCAATATGATACGGGCGGAAAGGTTATCTGAGGCAACTGCCACCAAGGCTGAGACACTCATAACATGCTGCCCCAAATGTCAAACCCATTTCAGATGCGCCATGACAGATAAGGGAAAAGAAAAGCGGTCGATGCCAAGTATTGAAGTTATGGATTTAGCAAACCTGGTAGCAAATGCTATTGAGGAAGGGAGTAATCTTAGCAAGTAATAATGAGCAACAGGGAAAACGGACAGAAATCGGTGCTAGTAATTGGTGGTGGCATAGCGGGGATCCAGGCTTCGCTGGATCTAGCGAATATGGGCTTTAAGGTATATTTGGTGGAAAAATTGCCCAGCATCGGGGGAAGGATGGCGCAACTGGATAAGACTTTCCCTACTAATGATTGTGCCATGTGTATTTTGGCACCTAAGATGATTGAAGCGAGTACACATAATAACATAGAGCTTTTAACTTATTGTGAAGTAGAAAAAGTTTCCGGGGAAGCAGGGAAATTTGAGGTCAAGGTAAAGAAAAAGTCATCTTTTGTCGATTGGGACAAATGTACAGGGTGCGGCCTCTGTATCGAAGGCTGCCCTGTCATTCTGCCAAATGAATTCGATCAAGGGATAGGAAAAAGAAAAGCTATATACATGCTATTTCCTCAGGCTGTTCCCAAGAAATGTGTTATAGACAAAAGGGAAGACCGCCCCTGTAAAGCGGCTTGCATGGATGCCTGTCCAGTTCATACTAACGTACCTGGGTACATCAAACTCGTTGCTGAAGGAGAGTTCAAAGAGGCTTATAAGCTTATAAGGGAGACAACCCCCCTGCCTGCATGTGTTGGCCGAGTATGCTATGCACCTTGTCAGGATGTCTGTAATCGCGGTGAAATAGATGAACCATTGTGTATCCGCGACATTAAGCGAGTTCCCTCGGATCAATGGAGTATCGAGGAACTTGAAGTACCGCCAATTACAAAGACGGATAAAAAGGTAGCAGTTATAGGCTCGGGACCTGCAGGTCTTGCCGCTGCCAATGACCTTGCTCTAAAAGGGCACAGTGTGACTATCTTTGAGGCTCTTCCTGAACCCGGAGGTATGCTTCGCGTTGGCATACCGGAATATCGACTTCCCAAGGAAATTTTACGCCAGGAGATAGGCTACATTCAGAAACTTGGCGTGGAGGTAAAAACGGGCATTCGAGTCGGTAAAGATATCACCCTCGAAAAATTAAAAAAAGACTACGATGCCGTTTTCATTGCTATTGGGACACACGGTGGCATGAAGCTTGGGGTAGAGGGTGAAGATATTCCCGGAGTAATGGAGGGGATAGGATTTCTCCGCGCTGTAAATCTCGGGGAAAAGATAGATGTTGGAAATAGGGTAGCAGTGATTGGCGGAGGTAATACAGCTATAGATTGTGCCCGCACAGCAAAGCGCCTGGGAGCAAAAGAGGTGACCATTGTTTACCGCCGTTCTCGCGCTGAGATGCCAGCTTCCGCGGAGGAAGTGACAGCAGCCGAAGAAGAGGACATAAAGATCGAGTTTCTGACTATTCCAAGCCGCTTCTCTTCTGAGAATAAAAAGCTTGCCAAGATGGAATGTGTACGCATGAAGCTCGGGGAACCAGATGCCAGCGGGCGCCCTCGACCTATTCCCATTGAGGGTTCTGAATTTATTATTTCGGTGGATACAGTGATCACTGCATTGGGGCAGACTCCAGAAGCAGATTTTGTTAAACAGTCAGGAGTTTCGCTTTCCAAGAAGGGCACGATAGAAATTGATGCCAAGACTGGGGTGACCAGTGTTGAAGGAGTATTTGCTGGAGGTGATGTAGTTACAGGACCTGCTTTCGTGATTGATGCCATAGCGGCTGGGAAAAAGGCTGCTCGCTCTATGGATCAGTATTTGAATGGACAACCTCTTGAGCCAGAGGAAGAATGGAAGGAACCAGAGAAGCTGTCCCAGAAAGAGATAGAGGATCTGAAGAAACGCTTTCCTTCCAGAAATAGAGTGGGGATGAGGAGGGAGCCAGCTAAGAAAAGAATCCAGGACTTTCGTGAGGTTGCTCTGGGGTATTCCTTAGAGGAAGCCTTAGAGGAAGCTTCACGCTGTTTGGCGGGACAAACAGAAGGGTGTATAGAATGCCATGAATGTGAACGACGATGCGAGCCAAAAGCAATAGTGTATACGAAGAAGGATGAAAGCATCGAGCTAAAGGTAGGCGCGATAATAGTTGCTTCAGGGCTTGGTTTATATGATATTTCAGCGCTACCAGAATATGGCTATGGCAAAATAAAAAACGTGATTAGCGCTATGGAATTTGAGAGATTGACTGCAGCATCTGGGCCTACTATGGGAGAACTCAGGCGTCCTTCGGATGGCAAGATACCTGAGAATATAGCTTTTATCCAATGTGTCGGCTCCCGCGATTTCAGGCATAAAGCTTATTGCTCCAGTGTCTGCTGTATGCATTCAACTAAGGAGGCAATGCTGGCTTTCGAACATCATCCGGGAACAAGATCCTTCATCTTCTACATGGATATGAGGGCTGTGGGCAAAAGATTTCAGGAATATATTGCCAGGGCTAAGCAAGAATACAATGTCACTTATATCAGGAGTCGTCCCGGGAGGATTGAAGTTAATCCTGATAACGACAATCCTATTATCTGGTATGAGGAAACCTCCAGTGGAGAAGTAAAGAAATTTGAGGTAGAGTTGGTAGTTCTTGCTCAAGCCATGATTCCTCAAATCACCCGGGAGTTGGCAGAAATACTAGAAATAGAGTTAGACGAAGATGGCTTTGTGAGGACTGCAGATAGATTTCTGCAACCGCTGGACACTACAAAGCCAGGCATTTTTACCTGTGGCTATGTCCATAGCCCGCGGGACATCCCAGATTCGGTGACCCAGGCCTCTGGGGCAGCAGGCAGAGTAGCTGAAGAGATTGCTTCATCCCGATTGAATCGGGACTCGCAAGGAGGTAACTGAGGTGGATGAACCTCGTATTGGAGTTTTTGTTTGTCATTGCGGCATAAATATCGCGGCGTATGTCAATGTCCCAGAACTTGTTGAATATGCCAAGGGGCTACCGAATGTAGTGCATGCTGAGCGTAATTTGTTTACCTGCTCTGAGGAAGGGATTTCAGCGATTAAAAGAGGCATTAAGGAATATAACTTGAATCGGGTCCTGGTAGCTTCCTGTACACCTAGAACCCATGAGCCGCTCTTCAGGGCTGCTTGCGAAGATGCGGGCTTGAACAAGTACCTTTTTGAGTTTGTTAACATAAGAGATCAATGCTCCTGGGTGCATATGCGTGAGCCTGAGAGGGCTACAGAAAAGGCTAAAGACCTTGTAAGGATGGGAGTAGCCAAAGCTAGATTGCTGGAGCCGCTGGAGGAGATTGAGGTCAAGGTAGCTCCTTCTGCTTTGGTGATTGGAGGTGGGGTTGTTGGAATGGAGGCAGCTTTGAACTTGGCTAGGCAGGGCTTTGATATTCATTTAGTGGAAAAGGAACCAGAACTTGGGGGGACCCTTCGCAGCGTGTATAAACTTTTCCCCACGAATCAAGAAGCAACAAAGTTAATCAAACTGTTCGTCGAACAAATTGAGAAGCATCCCAAGATTAAGACCTATCTCTCGTCTAAAGTGAAGGAGGTAACTGGATTTATCGGTAACTTTGATGTCAATCTGGATGGGAAGGGAGGAGCGAGTAAATTCAATGTAGGTACTATTGTAGTGGCTACCGGGGCTGATAAGTTGAAGCCGGTAGGCCAATACGGCTACGGTAAGATGTCGAATGTCATCACTCAACTGGAGCTGGAGGAGCGTATGAAGAAAGGGGAGCCTTTGGGCCAGAATGTTGTGATGGTCAATTGTGTAGGAGCGCGGATTCCCGAGAGAACTTATTGCAGTAGAATCTGCTGCATGACGGCAATAAAGAATGCCTCTCTCATTAAGGAATCAAACCCTGAAGCAAGAGTCTGGATACTGCACCGGGACCTTATGACTTATGGTGTGGACTTTGAGAAATATCAGCGAAGAGCCATGGAGATGGGGGTCAGATTTATTAGATATAGCTTAGAGAGTCCTCCTGAAGTTGTCGGGGACGGGAAAGTTGAGAGAATAAAGGTGTACCACGAGCTGTGGGGAAAGGACATAGAACTTCCCTGCGATATGCTTGTTTTAACCACTCCTCTTATCGCTGGTGAGGATAATCAGGATATATCCAAGATGCTAAAAGTTTCCTTAGACGAGTTTGGTTTCTTCTTGGAAGCACATTTAAAACTCCGGCCTGTAGAATTCGCCATGGACGGCATTTACATTTGCGGCTCAGCACGCTGGCCCACAGATGTAGCTGAAGGAATTTCTCAAGCCTTCGCAGCTGCTTCAAAGGCAGCAGGCCCTCTTAGGTTGGGTTATGTCAAACCGGAGGCGATAAATGCCTGGATTGATGAAGATAAGTGCTCAGGCTGTGGGATTTGCGAACTTTTATGCCCCTTTCAAGCTATTGAGCTGCAGCCTAGAGATGATAGAAGGGTATCCCATGTCAGTGAAGTTGTGTGCAAGGGGTGTGGCACCTGTAGTGCCGCCTGTCCTTCGGGAGCAATTATTATGCACCACTTCACAAACGAGCAAATTCTAGCTCAGATAGAAGCTTTGTTCAGCTGATAGATAATTTGAACCCAAATGCAGCAAGTGCTCAGTATTGTATCTAGAGAGACTTCAGGAGTGAGAATTCATTCTTAGTGGACTCATTTGGAGGAGGGCCACAGTTGAATTGCGTAAGTTTGGTATTATGTTCTGTGGCGGAAGCAGAGTGGGTATTGCGCCGATAATGCTGATGGCTGGGATTCCAAGATGGGCGGTAATCGGATTATCTCCGGGTTGCCTGCAAATCGGATACTTTGTATCTTGTATTTAACTGCGTAAGTTATTATGATTTTCCCTAGCTTGGCAGTAAAGGGGTGGTTTGATACGACATTATGCAATGAACTGTGGTTAAAAAGTGACTGTTCATATGGAAAATGAGAAAAAGGTCGGGGTTTACATCTGCCACTGTGGGTTGAACATCGCTGGCACGGTTGATGTGGCAGAGCTAGCGAAATATGCTGCAACCCTGCCTAACGTAGTGATTTCCCGTGACTACCGGTATATGTGCTCGGACCCTGGCCAGGATCTCATTAAGAATGATATCAAGGAACTGGGACTTAATCGAGTTGTTGTCGCCTCTTGTTCGCCACGGATGCATGAACTCACCTTCCGTAAAGCTTGCCAGAGTGCCGGTTTGAACCCTTATCTATATGAGCAAGCCAACATCAGGGAGCATTGCTCTTGGGTCCATGCGGATAAAAAGCAGGGCACCAAGAAAGCTAAGGACCTGGTTCGTGCTGCTGTGCAGCGTGTTTGCTATCACGAGCCTTTGGAGGTCAAAGAAATACCAGTCAATCCTAACACTCTGGTTGTGGGTGGTGGGATTGCAGGGATAGAGGCGGCCCTGAAATTAGCTAACGGTGGCCACAAGGTTTACTTAGTAGAGAAAGAGCCGTCAATCGGGGGGCATATGATTCAACTGGACACTACTTTCCCTACCCTTGATTGTTCCGAATGTATTATGACTCCCAAGATGAGTGAGGTAGGACATCATCCTAATATCGAGCTTCTGGCTTATAGTGAAGTGGAGGAAGTATCAGGGTCTGTGGGTAATTTCAAGGTAAAGGTGAAGAAAAAGGCAAGGTATGTGGACGAAGGCAAATGTATTGGCTGTGGAATTTGTGAGCAGAAATGTCCTTGGAAGGTGCCGAGCGAGTTCGAAATGGGCTTGGGGAAGAGGGTAGCTATTTATATTCCCTTCGCTCAAGCTATCCCGAATGTTGCTACGATAGACAAAGACCACTGTGTCTATATTCAATCGGGGGGGAAGAAGTGTGGTGCTTGCATCAAATTCTGTGAGGCCGGGGCTATAGATTTTGACCAGACGGACCAAATTATTGAGCTAGAAGTGGGTGCGATTATACTGGCTACGGGGTATGATCTCTTGGACCCGAGTCAGATACCGCAATATGGCTACGGGAGATACGATAATGTCATAACTGCTCTTGAATTTGAGAGAATGACCTGTGCTGCGGGGCCGAGTTCTGGCAAAATTCAACTTAAGGATGGGAGAGTACCCCAGAGCGCAGCCATCATTCATTGTGTTGGCAGCCGGGATAAAAATTACCGTGAATATTGCTCCAAAATATGCTGTATGTACGCACTGAAGCATGCCCATCATCTCAGGGAGAAAATAAATGCCGATGTATATGAAATGTATATTGATATGCGTTGCACAGGGGATGGTTATGAAGAGTTCTATGAGCGTGTTTCTGCGGAAGGTGTTGTTTTTATAAAAGGCAAGGTAGCTGAGGTGACTGATAGAGCCATTACGGAGGAGGAGAAAGGAAAACTTGTTGTGGTAGCCGAGGATACTCTGCTAGGAAGACTAGTACGTATTCCTGTGGATATGGTTATTCTTTGTCCTGCCATGATACCGCGGGCTGATGCAGGAGAAGTCGCCAGGATGTTTTCCATTACCCAGAAGGCAACGGGTTTCTTTCTGGAGCGTCATGCCAAGCTTGAACCTCAAGTTTCAGCCATGGATGGTATTTTTCTGGCCGGTTGTTGCCAATGTCCCAAGGATATTCCTGATTCTGTGTCTCACGGTAGAGCGGCAGCCGCGGCTGCACTGGAGATAATAGATAGAGGTAGTGTTGTCACTGAAGCTGCCATCGCTTGTGTAGACAAAACCCTATGTCATGGCTGTGGAATATGTGAAGACATTTGTGAATTTCGAGCTGCAAAGGTGATTCTTAAAGGCGGTAGGATGATATCTACAGTGAATGAAGCGTTGTGCAAAGGCTGCGGTGTCTGTGCTGTTGCCTGTCCTAGCGGTGCCATGTCCATCAAACATTTCACTCGTGATGAACTATCTACCATGGTTAAGGCGCTAGCCCCAGTAGAAAATGGCTGAATTTGAACCTCGCATTATTGTTTTTGCCTGCAACTGGTGTACTTATGCTGCAGCAGATATAGCTGGCACAAACCGTATCCAATATCCCCCCAATGTAAGAATTATAAGGGTTATGTGTAGCGGCATGGTGGCTCCGGAACATATTTCTCTGGCGCTTGAGAGTGGAGCTGACGGTGTTTTAGTGGCCGGTTGCCATCCAGGCGACTGTCACTATATTTCGGGTAATTTAAAGGCGGAAGAAAGGGTCCAGATGGTCAGTAAGGTCACCAATATGCTTGGTATTGAGGAGGAGAGGGTAAGGCTTAAGTGGATAGCTACATCTGAGGGAACAATATTTGCCCAGACTATCAGAGATATGGTGGAGGAGCTTAAAAAATTGGGGCCTTCACCTTTCAGGGAATCTCGACAAGTTAGTCAAGAAAAACCTGCTCTGGATTTAGAGGACATTCTTCAAGAGACCAAGGCTTACTATTGTCTGGAGTGCAGCAAGTGCACCAGCATATGCCCTGTGGCTAAGTATGATTCATCCTGTTCCCCACGGTCTGTGATTGAGGATGTTGCATTGGGGCTGGAAAGAGAAAGTACTCGTGATAAGAAACTTTTCTCTTGCCTTGGCTGTTATGCCTGCTCTCTAAGATGTCCCACCGATGTTGACTTCCCGGCTTTCGTGCAAAGAGTCAGGGCATTGGCTTTTGGTGCTGATGAGCATGGCTGCCCGGCTCACGGTGGTTTCTTACACTCCGTTACACGGCTGATGGCACGGTCCCCGTATAAACAGAAAAGGTTGGGATGGTTAACCAAGGAGTACAGGGTATCTGACAATAGTGATATCTTATACTTTGTTGGGTGTGCACCTTATTTTGACCCAGTTTTTCAGTATCTGGAGCTGAGAACGCTCGATATTACAGAGGCAAGCTTGAAGATACTAAATCACTTGGGGGTGGAGCCCATGCTACTTCCCGATGAGAAATGTTGCGGACATGATGCGTTGTGGACAGGAGATACAGAGACCTTTCAGAGACTAGCTGAACATAATACAAGGGTGATAAGGGAAGCCGGGATAAAGAAGATTATCTTCTCATGCCCTGAAGGTTATCGTACATTTAAGCTAGACTATCCTAAGTATGGGTTTAAGCTGGACTGTGAGTTGCAGCATATCTCCGAATTTGTAGCTGGGAAGATGGGGGAGCAGGAATTGAAATTGAAGGAGTTCAGGAAGAAGGTAACTTATCAAGACCCATGCCGATTAGGGAGGCATCTCGGCATTTATGATTCTCCGAGGCAATTACTTCAGGCTATTCCTGGGATAGAGCTAGCCGAGATGGAAAAGAACAGGGAGTATGCTCTTTGCTGTGGGACGAGCGCTTTTACCAACTGTGATTTGTACTCTCATGAAATGAGGGTTGGGCGATTGCAGGAGGCGAAAGCTACTGGTGCAGAAATTCTGGTGACTGACTGCCCAAAGTGCCAGATACACTTTAGATGTGCTATGAATAACAAGGGCGAAGAAAAAGGCCCTGATATAAATATTGAGGTGATGGACTTGGCAAAGCTTGTAGCGGATGCTTTAGAATAAATGCAGCTTGCCTCGACTTTGTCAGGGAGGGTAGAAAAGTAAGGTCTGGAGGCTAGTAATGTGTAAAATAGTAAAAAAGGAGATTCTTGTCCCCAACACAATTTATCTTAAAGTAGAAGCTGCCGAAATTGCCCGAAAAGCTAAACCAGGGCAGTTTGTCATATTGCGGGTAGATGAAGTTGGGGAGAGATTTCCCTTGTCGCTAGCTGGTTGGGATGAGGATAGAGGGACACTCGAAATTCTCTTTCTTATCATGGGGAAAAGTACTATGAAACTCTCTGCTCTTGATGAGGGCGACTGTATTAGGGATATAGTGGGTCCCCTGGGCAGGCCTACCGAAATTGAATCCTATGGCAATATTCTGTCTGTCTGTAGCACATTTGGAATTGGTCCTATGGTACCTATGATAAAGGCTCTCAAGGAAAAGGGCAACAAAGTAGTTACAGCCATGGAAGCTAGAGATAAAGCATCTCTATTCTGGGAGGACAGATTAAAGAGTGTGAGCGATGAAACATACGTTGTTTTAGGAGATGGGAGCCTTGGGAAACACAGGCGAGTGCGCGAATTTATCACAGAATACCTGGAATCCGGGAACAAGGTCGATAGGGTCTTCGCATTCGGGCGTATATTTATGATGATGGACTGCTGCAGGGCGACAAAGCCGTTTGATATTAAGACGATTGTCGGTCTCACGCCAATAATGGTTGATGGTACAGGCATGTGTGGTTGTTGCCGTGTCTCTGTAGGCGGTGAAACGAAATTTACCTGCGTTGACGGCCCCGAATTTGATGGTCACTTAGTGGATTGGGAGTTGCTCATTAAGCGGAAACGGGCTTATCTGAGGGAAGAGGCACAGGCATTTAACCTATGGCAACCTGATAACCTGCGGCGGATTGCAGAGTTATCTGAATTACCCGAGCGAATCTCTGTAATGTAAAAATGGCTGAGAAACCAAAACTGAATCTGAATCGGGTGCCGATACCGAAGCAGACTCCGGAGGTGAGGAGGAGGAATTTCAATGAAGTGGCTCTGGGATATACCGACGAGCAGGCTTTGGAGGAAGCCAGTCGCTGTATTGACTGCAAGAAAGCTGGCTGCAAGGATGGTTGTCCTGTCAATATAGACATCCCCGAATTTATAAAAGCAATAAGGGCAGGTGACATGCCTGAGGCAGCAAGAATACTTAAGAGCAAGAATAGCCTCCCTGGCATTTGTGGTCGTGTCTGTCCTCAAGAAACGCAATGCGAGATGACCTGTAATCTGGCCAAAAAAGGAGGCCCGATTGCTATTGGCAGACTAGAGCGGTATGTGGCTGATTGGGAAAGAGATCATCCGGAAATCGCAGAACAACAAAAAGAGCGAATAAGATTCAATGGTAAAAAAGTGGCTGTAGTTGGCTCTGGACCAGCAGGTCTAACCTGTGCCGCTGACCTGGCCAAGCTGGGGTATGAAGTTATTATTTTTGAAGCACTTCACGTTGCCGGTGGCGTGCTGATGTACGGCATCCCCGAGTTTAGGCTACCCAAGGTAATTGTTCAGAGTGAAGTTGATTATGTGAAGTCGCTGGGTGTGGAAATTAAGCTCAATCATGTTATCGGGAAAATAGCTACCGTAGATGAACTTCTGGAAAATGGCTTTGACGCTGTTTTCTTATCTCCCGGGGCTGGGGCACCGGTATTCCTGAATATACCTGGGGAGAATCTTAGTGGTATTTATTCTGCTAACGAGTTTCTTACTCGAACAAATCTGATGAAGGCATATCTTTTTCCTGAGTATGATACCCCTATACAAGTGGGGAAGCGGGTAGCAGTATTTGGCGCTGGAAATGTAGCTATGGATGCTTCCAGATGCGCTTTGAGACTCGGAGCAGAAGAAGTGTATATTATCTATCGGCGCTCCAAAGTGGAAATGCCTGCCAGGCTTGAGGAGAGGGAAAACGCTGAAGAAGAGGGGGTTATTTTCAAGCTTTTGACTAATCCCAGCAGATTTCTTGGTGATGGACGGGGTAGAGTCAGAGCAGTGGAGTTACATGAAATGGAGTTGGGTGAGCCCGATGAAAGTGGCCGGCCACGGCCGATTCGAAAGCCAGGCTCTGAGTTCATTATGGAGATAGATACGGCCATTCCTGCTTTGGGCACAAGACCTAACCCGATTATTCCCTCAACAACCAAGGGGCTTGAACTTACTAAGTGGGGTACCATTTTGACTGATGAGGCCAGTGGCAGGACAAGCAAGGAGAGAGTCTGGTGTGGGGGGGATATGGCTACAGGGGCAGCCACGGTTATTAGTGCCATGGGGGCAGCACGGCGGGCAGCTACCGATATAGATAAATATTTGAGGGGTAGTACCGAGTGGTCATAATATAGGATTGTCTGCTGTAGTAATCTGCAAACATCAGTGTGATGGTATTACAGTATGATACTGCTCTGGGCAGTATTGCTGTTGTGCCTCGCCGATTTTCAGGACAAACACAGGACACTACCTTATAATCTCTTTTATTATTTCACCGTCAGGTGACACGACCTGAATGTTGAAAGGCATTTGACCTAAGGCATGTGTTGAGCAGGATAGACACGGGTCATAGCAGCGGATAGCCACTTCAACCCGGTTGAGTATGCCTTCGGTTATTTTGTTGTTCTTTATGTGTGTTTTGGCTACCTCATATACTGCTTTGTTTATAGCAGCGTTATTATTGCCTGTGGCTACTATGAGGTTGACTTTTTTGATTTTGCCGGTGTCGTCTACCCAGTAGTGGTGGAATAGAGTGCCCCTCGGTGCTTCGAGCACGCCAATACCCTGCTCGTTGTATTTGTTGGAAGTGACTATAAGGTCAGTCGAACAGATATCCTTATCCTCCAGCAACTGCTGGATCTTTTCGATGGAATAAAGCAGTTCTATGAGACGGGCGTAATGATAGTATAATGAACCTTCCACTATGCCGTTATTACCCAGTTTCTTGAAGTTCTTGAGTTCAGCATTGGCTAGTGGAGTGGATATTCCCTGGCTGACGTTGAGTCGGGCAAGCGGTCCCACCCGATAAGTACCCTTAGGGTAGCCCATCTTCTTGTAAAATGGAAACTTGAGATAAGACCAATCCTCCACGTATTCGCTGATGATATCGAGGTAATTGGATGGATTGAACTGGTCTTCGAGGTTCTTTCCTTTCTGGTCAATTAACCGCAATTTGCCATCGTAGAGTTCCAGATTGTTGTTTTCATCCACCAGCCCGAGATAGCCTGTGGGAAAACTGGCGCAGGTGCACACAAACTCATTATCTTGTTCATAGTAATGCTTAATTACACTTATAGCAGTCTGCGCATCAGCGATAGCCCACCCAATTTGCTTCAATAAATGGTCTCTGTCGGCAGTGGATAGAGCTGTGTTCATGCCGCCAGGGACAGCGCCGTTAGGATGGATTTTCTTGCCACCTAGCTTTTGAATTACTGTCTGACCAAAGCTGCGAAGCTTGATACCTTTAACAGCGATGTCAGGATTCTCAGCAATCAGCCCAATTATATTTCTCCTTGCCGGTTCAGCATCCATGCCGAGAAGTAAATCTGGGCTGGCAAGGTGGAAGAAATGGAGGGCATGGGATTGGAGGACCTGCCCCATATGCATTAATTCGCGCAATAGTTTAGCTGGGCGGGTCAGCTCAACTCCCAAAATCTCATCGCAGGCTTTGGCTGCGCCCAAGTGGTGGCTCACCGGGCAGATGCCACAAATTCTGGGTGTGATTGCCGGCATCTCCCAGAAAACTCTGCCTTCACAGAACTTCTCAAAGCCTCGAAACTGTGTTACATGAAATTTAGCATCAGCTACATTCCCTGAATCATCCAGTTGTATCGTTACCTTGCCATGTCCTTCAAGCCGGCTAACGGGGTTTATTTCGATAGTTTTGCTAACTTTAGTAGCCATGTTTTCACCTCTTTCTAATCGAAGCGCATCATATCGCTGGGCAGAACTGGTATTCTGCCTGCCAGCAACTCTTTTAACGCATATAAGATAGCTCCAGCTTCTGGTGGACAGCCTGGCACATAACAGTCTACCTTTACCACGTGATTTGCTGGTTTTACCTGGTCTAGGAGTGCTGGCACACCAGGCGGGCAGGGTATTTTGCCTTTGTAGGTACTTTCAGTCTCGATATATCCTCGCCTGAGAACCTCTTCTTTATCGAAAGTGTTGCGCATAGCACACACACCACCGAAACAGGCACAATCCCCCCAAGCCATAAGGATTTTGCAGTGAGCCCTGAGTTCCTTGAGCACCTCTTCCTCTTCAGTATTGCCGACAGAGCCTTCCACAATGCCGACATCTACCTGGGGGAAGTCCTTTATGTCTGTTATAGGAGTTCTAGTGAATTCGACCTTATCGGCTAGCTCGATTATCGCCTCATCAATATCAAGGAATGACATATGACAGCCAGCACAAGCTTCCAACCAGATTGTAGCTACCTTGACCTTTGTCATGTTAGAAACTCCTTCTTTTCAATTGCTATTTCTTCATCTGTTGCGAAATTTCACGCAATATCTCTGCATCTGCCTTGATGTCATCAGATGATTTGACGAGGGGCGAAGTCAATTTGGCTATACCGTCCAGTGTGGTATATTCTTCCCCTACCTCTGTCCAGATTGGCGATGGTAACACGACGTCGGCTTTCGATGTTGCTGATGAGAGATAACTTGATTGAATAACTATGAATTCTAATCCTGTGCTAAGGTTTGGTAATTCTGATGCGTCAACATAGTCATCAGACAGAAGTAAGTATAAAGCCTTTATGTTGTTGCTCGTCAGGTTCTTTATGATTGATTGCGATGAATTGGCTATTCCTATATCCCAGGCGCCACGGCTATTTCCCTTGGGTTTTAGAGAGATGATTTGTGGTCTCTCTTTATCTTGACTGCTGACGATGGTTGCCAAATTGAGGAGAGATGTTATCAGCCCGGGATTCTTGTGTTGCAGAACGCCTTCGCCGTAGACTATGATGTTGTGCTTAGCCTTGCTGAGCATATCTGCAGCCTCAAGAAGATCATCGCTATCTATCCCAGCTCGCTTACTATTTTGCTTTACATTGATATCCTTGAGGGATGCTGCTACTTCCTTTGTCCGGGCAGAGTCTTTCTTAGTGCTCTTCTCTATGACAGCTTTGGATAGGACATTCACTGCTAGTTGCTCAGTGCCTTCCTTTGGTTTTAGCCACAGCGTAGCATGGTAAGGGAAGGCATTTTGCGCCGGGTCGATAATGATAAGCTTTGCCTTGTTCCCTCTTACTGCTCTGGCAATATAAGAACCAGCCACAGGATGGCTTCCAAGGGGATTGGCTCCTACCACGATTATGCAATCAGCCTTGAGTATCTCTTCTAGCGAGGTTTCGATATCCAAACCTCCCTGAGCTCGAGGACCGTTTATGCCCTTGATAATGGTTCTGTAGGTATCCCCATCGAGAGTGTCGATTAAGTCACTGCCGATTGTACCGGCTATGAGTTCTTTGAAGGCCTTGAGGGAGTTGGTACTGGCCTGGCTTGATGCTATGCCAGCTATACCGTTACTGCCATACTGTGCTTTCAATCGAGCAAGTTTATTGGCTACCGTGTCTATGGCTTTAGATAGTGGCTGTGGCTCGAGCTTACCGCGACCATTTCTTACCAGTGCTGACTTGACACGTTCGTCTTTTCTGGACAACAGAGCAAAACGTCCTTTGTCACAAAGTATGCCGCGCTTGCCAGTAATGTCAGGGCTGTCAATTCTCACGAGCCTGTTATCCTTGACTAGCGCTTCAATCTCGCAGCCAATCCCACATATTGGGCATATGGTGTTTACCTTTTGGCATTCTTGGGGTTTTCCCTTGTAGGCGCTGTTCTTGGAGAATATGGCACCTGTGGGGCAGGCTTGAAAACAAGCTCCGCAGGAAATGCAGGATGATGTTCCTAAAGGTTGATTGAGGTCGGCGATAACCATGTCTTTCCAACCGCGATGGCCAAAGTCCAGTGCATGAACGCCCACAATTTCATCGCAAGTCCTGATGCATCTGCCACACAAAATACAGCGATTATGGTCAATAACTAGGTAATCGTTTACTGAGTCTACAGGTAACGCTGGCCATGAATATGGATAGCGCACATTGTCCATCTGGTACTCATAAGCAAGGCTCTGTAGTTCACAATCGCCGCTGGCCACGCACTGAGCGCACAGGTGGTTGCGTTCGGTAAACATCAATTCCAGAATCAACCGGCGATATTTCTCCAGTTTTTCATTGTGTGTCTGTACTACCAACCCATCTCGTGCCGGATAGGTGCATGCAGGCACAGGGCGCCTTTCTTTTTCAATATCAACCACACACATGCGGCAGGCGCCGACATCAGTTAGCCCTTTTAAGTGGCACAAGGTTGGGATGTGTATGTTGTTAGCTTCACATACCTCAAGAACAGTATCTCCCTCCTTGCCTTTCACCTGCTTGCCATTGACTGTAAGCGTTATTTCTTTCATGTCTATTCTCCTGCTTCAAGGTCACATCTTAGACATCGGCTGGCTTCCTCTATTGCCTCCTTCGCGCTGTAAGGTAAGACTGTCTCCTCAAAGGAAGTTATCCTATCAGCAGCGGGAATCTCGCCAATCTTTAGTCGATGCTTTTCTTCAAGCTGGTCTTCGGTCGGCATCACGGAAGGCACATCTATCGGTTCGTAGCCGTTGCGTTCGACTAATGGTGTGAGTTCTTCTCCTTGAAGATATCGCCTTATTGAGCAAGCTGCCCTTTGTCCTGCAGCTATTGCTTCGATTACTGTGGCTGCGCCCGTATGTACATCTCCGCCGGCGAAAACTCCTTTACGTCCGGTAGCTAGAGTTCTCGGGTCGGCTACTATCGTTCCCCGTTTTGTTACGCTTATCCCATCTCTGCTAAGGTACGTAGTATCAGGTCTCTGTCCTGTAGCTTCGATAACCGTATCGAAATTCACAGTGTATTCGGAACCCTTGATCTGGTAAGGGGTTTTTCTGCCACTCTTGTCAAACTCCCTTGGTTCCATGCGGACGCACTCGACCCCATCGACTTTGCCGTTCTTGCCCATGATCTTGACTGGCGCCGTTAGACAGTGAATAAGTATGCCTTCCTCTTCAGCGGCCTCGATCTCTTCAACTATTGCCGGCATATCTCTCTTTTCTCTTCGGTAGAGGATATGCACTTCTTTGGCGCCCTTTCTTAGGGCTACTCTGGCTGTATCGATGGCTGAGTTCCCACCCCCAACGACGGCCACTTTTTGTCCTACCTTGATATCTTTCCCCAGGTTTACTTCCCTCAAGAAATCAATGGCGTCAAAGACTCCATTCAGGTCTTCACCAGGGATGCCCATCTTGTCACCTTTATGTGCACCGGTAGCGATAAATACTGCCTGGTAACCGTCTTTCAGCAGAGATTCGACATCGTTTACAGGTGAGTTAAGTCTTATATCAACCCCGAGCTTTTTTACTGTTTCGATCTCTCTGTTGAGAACGTTCTTGGGGAGGCGGTATTCAGGTATACCTACCGCCAGCATCCCACCAGCCACAGGCAGGGCTTCAAACACGGTAACCTGGAAACCTTCTCTGGCAAGATCCCAGGCTGCTGATAAGCCCGCCGGACCAGCGCCAATAATTGCTATCTTTTCTTTCCTTTTCTCTTTGATTTGAGGAATGTATTCAAGTCCGTGGTTAAATGCATAGTCAGCAGCGAACCTCTTCAGATGCTTGATTGCAATAGGGTCTTCAATCTGAGCTCTTCGACATTTGCCTTCGCAAGGGTGGTGGCACACGCGTCCGACACTCAATGGTAATGGTAGCCGTTGCATGATGAGCCTGTAAGCTTTCTCAAAGTTACCTGCTTTTATGAGAGCAACATATCCCGGGACGTCTAGTCCAACAGGACAGGTATGCTGACATGGTGCCCTGAAGAGAGGTTGACAGACTACAGCCGGGCATTTTTTGTCTATGATATGCGCTTCGTATTCCTCTCTGAAATGCCGAAGTGTGGTTAGCACCGGGTTAGGGGCTGTTTGCCCCAGACCACAGATAGAGGCAGAACCGACCATCTCAGCCAGCTCTTCTAGTGTAGCGAGATCTTCCATCGTGCCTTCGCCGTTTGTGATCCTGGTCAATAGTTCAAGCATCTTGGGTATCCCGGCACGGCATGGAGTACATTTGCCACAAGACTCGTCCCTGGTAAATTGGAGAAAGAACTTGGCGACGTCAACCATACAGCTATCCTCATCCATTACCACTAGTCCACCCGAGCCCATGATAGCCCCCAGCGCAGTAACAGCCTCATAGTCTACTGGGGTATTTAAGTACTCGATAGGGATAACGCCGCCCGATGGACCTCCTATCTGCACTGCTTTGTACTTCTTCCCATTCGGTATACCGCCGCCGATATCAAATACAATCTTTCCTAAACTTGTACCCAAAGGGACTTCAACCAGACCTGTGTTATGCACCTTGCCAACCAGACATAAAGTTTTTGTGCCTTTGCTGGTTGTGGTACCGACGCTACTGAACCATTCAGCCCCTTTCCAGATTATCTGTGGGACGTTCGACCAGGTCTCCACGTTGTTGAGCGTGGTGGGCTTGTCGAAAAGTCCTTTGTTAGCCGGGAAGGGTGGTCGCTGGCGAGGATTTCCTCGTTTTCCTTCGATTGATATCAGAAGGGCTGTCTCTTCGCCGCAGACAAAGGCACCGGCTCCCGGGAATATATCCAGGTCGAATTCAAAGCCAGTTCCCAGAATATTTTTCCCCAGCAGGCCGTATTCTCGAGCCTGGTTTATAGCGTGACTTAATGTTTCGATAGCAAGGGGATATTCAGCGCGGATGTATGCATAACCTTGGCGCACATTGCCTATGGCATAGGCTCCTATGGCCATACCCTCGACTATTGAATGTGGGTTGCCTTCGAGGACAGCGCGGTTCATATAGGCGCCGGGGTCACCTTCGTCACCGTTGCAGACAACATATTTTTCATCGCCCTGAGCATTGCGGACAAACGTCCACTTTGTAGCTGTTGGGAAGCCTGCTCCTCCTCGACCTCTCAAGCCAGCTTTTCCTATTTCTGCGATAACATCCTCCGGCTTCATCTGGGTCAGTGCTTTAGCCAGCGCTTGATAGCCGTCTCGGGCGATGTATTCTTCGATGTTCATCGGGTCGAGGTCCTGGTTATGCATTACCCGTATTTCTTGCAGCTTGAGCAAGGGGTCATCGGGATTTAGTTTCCATTCGTCTACTATCTTACCTTTAATGAGGTGCTGCTCGATGACCTTGGGAACTTTATCCTCGGAGAGATCGTAATAGATAGTCTTGCCTTTTATGGGATGAACAATTGTAACTACTGGTTCTCGGTCGCATAAGCCAATGCAGGCTGCCTTTAATACGACGACTTCTGTTAACTTACGGCTTTCGATCTCTCGTTGAAAAGCCGCAAGGACTTTGTTTGCGCCTGAAGATATTCCGCATGTTCCAAGATGAACTTTTACCTGGGTCTTCTTTTCTCGTTGCGACAGTTTCTTGTTAATTTGGTCTACAAGCTTGTTTAATTCTTCTACCGACGCAAGTCGTTTCATTGCACTCTCCTATCGATATGAACTCAGGATATCCTTTAGTCTGCTGGGCTTCACTCTCCTATGTATATCTTCATTGATGGCTAACACAGGAGATAAACCGCAACAGCCAATGCACCTTACTGTTTGTAGCGAGAATCTGCCATCTGCTGTCGTCCCCCCAGACTCAAGACCGAGCTCTTTCTTCAGAGTATCAATTATTTTCTGCCCTCCCTTGACGTAGCAACTGGTACCCAAACACACCTGAATGACATATTTACCCTTTGGCACCATCGAGAAAAAAGAATAGAAGCTCGTTATTCCATACATCTCGCTTAGAGGGATTCTCATTTCCCTGGCTATTATTTCCAGAACCTCACGTGGTAGATAGCCAATGAGCCCCTGCGCCTTTTGTAATACCCTGATTGGCGCTCCTGCTTGTCCCTCAGTAGCTTCAATTATTTTCTTTATTTGCTGCTGTGTCTTGCTATCTATAGCTTTACTTGCTTCCTCTTTGATTGGTTTGGTTTCGACTGCTTGCTTCAAGGACACCTCCTGAAACATGACTGATTTGTGGTCATGAAATAGATTCGTAGCGATGCACTAGATGGCATCCCTCTGGATTTTAGATCTAGTTTCCAAGGCATCGGTCTCAAAGGGCGAATTCACATACTCAGTTGAGCTAAACGTGGCTTGTGAAGCTACATAAGTGTAGCATCTAACTTTATCTGGTGCAACTAGGTGTATTGCTCTCTTAACCTAAAATTGTTATAGTGGTTTTGCTTATCCGTAGAAGCTTATGTGCCACAAGTCAGTGAGGGTCTACTATATTGCATCCTTGGAAAATTGAGGCAATGAATCGTTGTTAAACTGGTATCCGGTGTATAACTTTTTTAAGCTTAATCTGTGCAAGGAGGTTAAATATGTGGAAAACTGAAGCCACGGGAGTGGCACGTGTGGAGATGGCAGTAAGACAGTGTCTCCCCCCCTGCGAGATCAAATGCCCGATAAATGAGGATATCCAGCGGACAAACGTGCTCATTTCCCTGCTCCCTGAAGATATGGATTCGGCAAGAGAAGGTATGATCCAGATTAGCGATTATCTCTATGAAAGAAATCCCTTCTTCAACATTTGTGGTTACATCTGCGGAATTTGTGAGCTAGAGTGTAACTACCTCAAAAAGGGTGGTGCAATTAAGAGGAGGCTCCTCAAGAGATTCTTGTCGGATGTTTATACTGAACATCTTAGGGAACTGGGAAAACTTGAGATAGTCAAAAATAAAGAAAAGGTGGCTGTTATAGGTGGTGGGCCGGGCGGGCTGATGTGTGCCTACCATTTAAGCAAGAAAGGATATAACGTAACGGTAATCGAAGCTTCTGACAGGCTCGGCGGAGCACTGTGGCTGGTTCCGGATTATCGCTTGCCCAAGGATGTTCTGCAGACTACGGTTGAAAACCTCGTAAGAATAGCTGGCATAGACGTCCGGTATAACAACAAGCTGGGAGAGGGAGATTTGACACTAGAGCAGCTGAAGAACGATGGCTATAAGGCAATCTTCCTCGCAACCGGGCTGCCATTTCCCAGAGTGCTGACTTTTGAGGGAAAATCTTTAGAGGGGCAGGACCTGGCCGGTGTTATGTATGGTCACACTTATCTATATGAAGTTAGTTACAATAATATCGCCCCAGATTATTTCAAAGGCAAGAGAGTCATTGTCACGGGAGGGGGGAATGTAGCCTTTGACGTGGCCAGGTCAGCTAGGAGGCACGGCGCAGAGGTCACTGTCGTAGCCCTTGAACGTGAAGATAAAGACCATAGAGATGGTATACCTGCAGACGAGCAAGAGATCCGTGGGGCCTGGGAGGAGGGCATAAAAATAATCTATAGCCGTGGTGTGAGAAAAATCATCGGAGAGAGTGGCAGATTTAAGGGAATCAACTGCCCGACTTGCGTGAGCGTCTTTGATGAAGAGGGGTTCAATCCAAAATTTGATTGTGCGGACTGTATAGACCTGGAGGGCGATATACTCATAATCACAGTAGGGCAGGCTCCTGATAAATCACTCTTTCAGAAGGCAGGCCTTCTGGATGAGCGTGGTAGATTTAATGTTGACCATCTAACGTTGCAGAATGTGAACGAGCCTTGGGTTTTTATAGGCGGTGATGTTAGAAGGGTCGGCTTTATGGTTGAAGCTATGGGTGAAGGGCTTGTGGCTGCTGAATCAATTGACAGATATCTACGGGGAGTGGATATGAGGGAGGGGCGAAGAAGAGATTATGAGGGATATCCAATTCCTCTGAGGAAGAATTATAAGAGTGAGCCCGAGGTGCCCTGGATGCCACCAGAGAACAGAATGCACTTCAAGATTTTTGAGCAGGGATTTACACTCAAAGAGGCGATAGAAGAAGCGCGAAGATGTGTTACTTGTGGGCCATGTCTGTCTTGTAAAGCCTGCATCTCGATTGGTTTTCAGAAGTCGTTGAGCCCAGTTGAAGTGGATGAAACAAGGTGTAGTGGTTGTGGGCATTGTGTTTATGTCTGCAATTATTATTCTGCTCATTTGATTAGCTCTGGTGAAAAAATTATATCCGCAACGGATATGTTCAGATGTAAATCCTGCGGCATGTGTGTTGCGGCTTGCCCATCTGAAGCAAGAAGAATGGTCGATGATGACACAGTGGAAAAGATAGATGAGTTGTACTCGTCTTTGATACAGCGTCCAGACCAAAATATTGTTTAGGAGGATTGCATTGAGTGAATATAAACCTAAATTAGTGTGTTTTTCCTGCAAATTTAGCTGGGGTTATCTGACAAACGAAGATATGCTCTCAAGCAAGATAGATAACTGGCTTCCACTAATTTGCACGGGGAAAATTGATGCTACTCATATGCTGGAGGCATTCAGAGCGGGGGCTGATGGAATTTTGATACTTGGTTGTCCGGAAGGGGAGTGTCATTACCAAGATGGCAACTACGAGGCAAAAAAGAGAGTATGTTTAGTTCGCAGGCTGTTAGAGTCCGTTGGTATAGAGAAGGAAAGGGTTAGGATAGAACTATCCAGAGATCCCGAAGGCAACAGAATCCCCGAGTTGGTGAAAGAGATGAGACAAGAATTGGTAAAACTAGGTCCGGCAAAAAGGGGTCTGGTGACGGAAAAGAAATCCAAAGAGACCACTAAAGTTAGAGGAGGGAAATGAGATGGCCAAGCCGAAGATTGCGATTTGCTGGTTGGGGTCGTGTGGTGGTTGTGACGAAACGGTAGTGGATATAAATGAAGTACTACTTCGGGTAGCAGCTGCGGTTGATATAGTCCTTTGGCCGGTGGCGATGGACTTCAAGTATGATAGCCTAAAAAAGATTAAAAATGGGGGAATTGTGTTGGGTATAGTCAATGGGCATGTCAGAAACTCTGAGCAAGAAGAGATAGCCAAGATACTAAGGGAGAAATCACAGCTAATTCTTGCCTTCGGTGCCTGTGCTTGCTTTGGAGGAACACCTGGATTGGCTAATCTTGCTACGAAGGAGGACATCTTCAACTGGGTGTACCGTGATGCCCCAACTGTAGTTAACCCAAATAGTAACTACCCCCAGACAATCTCCAATGTCAATGGGAAAGAACTTACTCTGCCTGAATTCTATAACCGTGTTTATGCGTTGAATGACATCATCGATGTCGATTATTACCTGCCTGGATGTCCCCCACCTCCATATTTGGTGTTACATGCCGTGAGCGCGGCCATCGAAAATAAATTCCCCCCCAAAGGCTCAACCTTAGCACCTCATAGAGCCCTGTGTGATAGCTGTAAACGCAATAGATCGAAGCCGGATAAAATATCAATAAGGGAAATCAAGAGAATTCATGAGGTAGAGGCAGACCCCGATATTTGTTTTCTAGCTCAAGGAATAGTATGCCTGGGTCCAGCTACTCGTGATGGCTGTGGGGAATCCTGCATGAATATCAATATGCCGTGTCGGGGATGCTTTGGCCCTGTGGAGGGAGTCGAAGATTCCGGCGCTAAATTTATCTCTACGATGGCATCAATTCTGGACGCAGAGAGTGATGAAGACATAGCAAGAATTGTAAGCCAGTTTGTTGACCCTGTGGGATATCTGTATCGATTTTTACTCCCCGCTTCGATACTACAGAAAAAGCAGATTGTGAAATAGATTAGATAGGAAAGAGGTGTACTGTGAGCAAAAGGATAACCATAAACCCAATAACCAGGCTTGAGGGACATGGGAAAATCGAGATTTTTTTGGACGATAAGGGTGAAGTAGAAGATGCTTATTGGCAGGTAGTGGAGCTTAGAGGATTTGAAACTTTTTGTCTGGGTAGGCCTATAGAAGAGTTGCCGCGGATTATGCCAAATATCTGTGGCGTTTGTCCAACTCCACATAATATGGCGTCGGTGAAAGCGCTGGATGACCTGTACAGGGTAGAGCCAACTCCTCCTGCCAAGTTGATAAGGCAGCTCCATTACAATGCTTTCATAGTAGAAGACCATCTGTTGCACTTCTATATACTTTCCTCGCCTGACTTTGTCCTTGGGCCAACTAGTGACCCGTCAGAACGGAATATTGTCGGTGTGGTGCAGAAGGTTGGATTGGAGATCGGTGGCAAGGTCATAGAGGCAAGGAAAAGATGCCGGGAGATAATCCGGCACATTGCCAGCAAGCCTGCCCATCCGGAGGGTGGCTTGCCTGGTGGAGTTTCCGTGGTAATTATCGAGGAGGACAGAAAATGGATACGGGAAACTGCCGATTTCTGTGTCGAATTTTGCCAGTTTTCTCTGGAGTTATTCAAACAGGTTGTCTTGGACAACAAAGAATATTTGAATATTGTCCTGAATGATGCTTACAAACTGAACACCTATTATATGGGACAGGTTGATGAGAATAATCGCTTGAATTTTTACGAAGGTAAGTGCAGGGTGGTTAATCCAAAAGGTGAGGAGTATGCCTTGTTTGATTGCCACGATTATGTTGATTACATAGGAGAGTGGGTTGAACCATGGACATATGTTAGGTTAACTCACTTGCGACAGATAGGTTGGAAAGGCTTGAACGAGGGTGAAGCGACATCATTGTACCGTGTGGGGCCACTGGCAAGATTAAACGCAGCTGACAATATGTTAACCCCCCTCGCTCAGAGAGAATATGAGACTATGTTTGATATACTGGGAGGCAAACCTGCTCACCATACTCTCGCTTATCATTGGGCAAGGTTAATTGAAGCTTTGCAGGCTGCTGAGCATATGCAGAGAATTGCTAATGATCCTTTGCTGACCAGCAAGGATATACGCAATATGGACCTTAAGCTGGACAAGGTTGGCGTTGGTTGTGTTGAGGCATCGCGGGGAACGTTAATCCACCATTATGAAGCTGATACTGAAGGAAAAGCTACAAAGGTGAATCTTATTGTAGCAACTCAGCACAATGCTGCCCCCATATGTTTATCTGTGAAAAAGGCGGCCAGGGAATTTGTCAAGGGTCCCCAGGTGAAGGAAGGTTTCCTCAATATGGTGGAGATGGCTTTCCGAGCATATGATCCGTGTCTGGCTTGTGCGACTCATGCCCTGCCCGGTCAGATGCCGCTTACAGTGAATATAAGAGAGCATAACGGAGGCTTGATACGGACCTTGCAGAGACCATAATCTAGAGTGGATAACTTGCCTTGGACTCGGTTAGGGTTATGGCGATATTCCGATGAGCGTGTAGGCAGTTTCATAGTATAATAGTAGCGGAGAGCATAGGTTTCAGCTGCATTGTGATAGTGGTATGTGTGCTGAAGTAAGGTAATGGTGAGTCTGACGCAGAGATACTACCGCAGTCTTTACGAAATAGCAGCTGTGATTAATTCAGCTGGTACTCCTAAGAACGTGCTCAATACAATTGTAGAAACTGTTGCCAAGGCAATGGATGTTAAAGGGTGCTCATTAATGCTCCTAACCCCGGACCGGAAAGATTTGCTTCAGACAGCAGCATATGGATTAAGCGACTGGTATGTCAACAAGGGCCAGTTGTCTGCCGACAAGAGTATTCCCCAGGTGTTGAAAGGGAAGCCCGTTGCCGTATTGAACGCAACCGAGGATGAGAGAGTACAGTATAGGGAAGAGGCGAAACGGGAGGGGATTGCATCTATGCTTTCGGTACCAGTGATATTCAAGAAAGATGTAGTGGGGGTGATAAGGGTATACACTGCAAATCAGCATGACTTCGCAGCTGACGAGATGTATTTCGTGCAGGCGGTTGCAAATCTAGGTGCTATTGCCTTGGAGAATGCCAGGAGGCTAGAACAGTGTTTTACTGAAGTAGACAAGCTGGAAGAGGAGAGACGACAGTTTGTTCGCTTTCTCAGTGTTGTCGCTCATGATCTCCAATCACCGCTGGTTGCTATTCAGAGCTTATTATCCTATATGGTGGATGGATACACCGGAGAGATTACTGAAGGGCAAAAGGATCTGATGCAGAGGGGTATCAGGAGGGTTGATGAGCTTCTAACTTTGCTTACCGATCTGCTGGATATACCTCGTATCAGAGCTGGCCAGCTTGAGCGCGAGAAAGTAGAACTTTCTTTGCATGAGGTAGTTAAACAAGTGGTGGAAGAGCTCAGTAGTGTTGCTAAGAAGAAGGGAATAGTATTGAAGGTTGAACTACCTGAAAGTTTACCTAAAGTTTACGCATCCAAGCGACGTCTGCAACAAGTGTTGAATAACCTGATAAGTAATGCTATTAATTATACACGTGAAGGCATGGTACTTGTAAGGGTGAAGGAATATGATAACGAGGTAGCGATTGAAACAATGGACACTGGCGTCGGCATACTACCTAGTGAGCTGCCCCGAGTGTTTGACGAGTTTTTTAGAGGGAGCAATGTGGGAACTAAAGGAACTGGATTGGGGTTATCAATATCGAAGCGAATAATTGAGGCTCATGGAGGGAAAATCTGGGTTGAGAGTCCCTGTCCCGAAACTGGTAAGGGAAGTAAATTTACTTTTACTTTGCCACAAATACGGACGCTCGAGACAGTATCTAAGACATAATATGCGCATGTAAGGTCCCAGAACGAATAACTAAGGAGGCGATTAAATATGAAACAAAGGCCGAAGATTCTACTCGTTGATGATGATGTTGATCTTGTGAAAGTTATGAGAGGAGCTCTGGAAAGTAAGGCCTACGAGGTGGTTGTGGCCTACAATGGACAGGAAGGTTTGGAAAAGGCAAGAAAAGAGAAACCCGATCTAGTCGTTCTAGATATTTTGATGCCAGAGGCGAATGGTTTTACATTTGCCGACCAATTCCGCAAGGACCCAGTGCTTGCCAAGATTCCTGTCTTGGCACTGACCAGCTTCTCAGAGTCACTGGGGCAACCTTTCCCATTTGAGGTGTCTGAATATATTGTCAAGCCCATCAAACCAAAAGACTTGGTGGCCAAGGTAGAGGAATCTCTTAAAAAGGCTGGGATATCGCAATAGGATTGCCTCTACTTTCCATCTAGAGCGCGAATCCTGATGCATCAGACGAGGAGGTGCCTTTTTTTAGCAGACGTGCTATCATTTACAAGATCGTTTTATCAGAGTGGTGAGTAAGGGTGGATTGGTACTGCCCTTTCTGTTTAGTCAGGAGGCTAGATGGGCAATTTTGAACCAAAAATAATAGCTTTTTGCTGTAATTGGTGCTCTTATGCCGGTGCCGACCTGGCGGGCACTTCCAGAATCCAATACCATCCCGCTATAAGGATAATCAGGGTTATGTGTAGTGGCAGGGTAAGCCCTCTCTTTGTCCTTAAAGCGATTAGCATCGGTGCTGATGGCGTGTTGGTCCTTGGTTGTCATCCCGGTGATTGCCACTACATTGAAGGAAATTACAAGACGCTACGTCGTATCCCGTTACTCAAGAGGATTTTGAAGCAGTTTGGGATAGAGGAAGAAAGAGTTCGGCTGGAGTGGGTTTCCGCGTCTGAGGGAGCAAGATTTGCTGAGGTGGCTAATAGTTTTACTCAATCCATAAAAAACCTTGGGCCAAATACATTGGGCCATTTAAAGCAGAATTCTAAGGAGGCAAAGCATGGCTAAACTGAAAATAGCTCTTTACTGGGCGGCTAGTTGTGGCGGTTGCGACATCGCCACCCTGGCAATAGGCGACAAAATTCTGAAGCTGGCCGAGGCTGCCGACATCGTGTTCTGGCCGGTTGGCTTAGATTTCAAATATGCTGACGTAGAGAAGATGCCCGATAAAAGTATTGACGCCTGTCTCTTTAATGGGGCTATCAGGACTTCGGAGAACGAGCACATTGCCAAACTCTTACGAGCTAAGTCCAAATTGATGATTGCCTATGGCTCTTGTTCTTATGAGGGTTGTATCCCAGGGCTGTCTAATTTTTATGACCGAAAAACGACCTTCGAACGCGCCTATATCGAAACCCCGACGACTGATAATCCTAAGAAAATCCTTCCCCAGACGAAAGTTAAGGTACCCGAGGGCGAA
>JAGHCA010000020.1 GCA_021160725.1 Dehalococcoidia bacterium
GGGGTGTGGGGGGTGGTGCAGGTCGGGTGGGGAGTTATGGATTGCCCGCATGAACCGGGCCACGCACCTCTCTCTCTGCATACCCGGAAATCACAGATATTGCCAGCAACTGCAATATATCCATCATCACTTTACCATGTAAAGCTAATACCAAGCAAACAAATAGCAAGTAAAAACATCATTGAAATCTGGCTTTTTACATCTATTGAATTGAGCATAGCGTAGCAGGTGCCTTTTTGTTCACAAAATATAACTATGGTAGCTTACCCCACAGATGAGGCAATCTTTATTGACGAATGATGAGAAATAGGATAGTCTATTAGCTGCAATTTGAAAAGAGGAGATATTAAATTGCAGTGCCGTGGCATCAGAGGTGCTACCATAGTTTCAGCTAATACTAAAGAGAGCATCCTGGCTGCAACTAAGGAGCTGCTTGTGGAAATGACACAGGCTAATGAAATTGAAATTAAAAACATAGCTGCCATTTTTTTTACCACTACGCCAGATCTAAATGCTGAGTTTCCCGCTGCAGCGACACGGATGCTAGGATGGCCATCCAACATGGCTTTGCTTTGTGGACATGAAATGAACGTCCCCAGCGATCTGCCCCGCTGTCTGAGAATTATGATGCTTGTAAACACTGAGAGGGAACCTGAGGAAATCACACACGTTTACTTAAGAGAGGCGAAGAGGTTAAAGGACAAAACAACACTACCAACGGGAGGCAACACATGATTGTAGTTATGAAAGCCGGATGCAGCCAGGATGAAATCAGCCATATCGCGACAAGAATCGAAGACCTCGGTTTAAAGGTACACATATCACAGGGTGTTGAACATACCGTTATCGGTGTACTGGGTAAAGTGTTCCCTGAGCTTCGCGACACTCTGGAATTGCTCCCCGGAGTAGACCAGGTTATACCTGTGAGCAAACCTTACAAGCTTGCCAGTCGGGAATTTCACCCTCGAGATACCATAGTGCAACTAAATGGCTTGACTATCGGTGGCGATGAAATAGTTGTCATGGCCGGACCCTGTGCTATAGAAAGTGAGGAACAACTTTTAACCACTGCTCAAGCGGTCAAAGCGGCCGGAGCCACTATACTGCGTGGCGGCGCCTTCAAACCGCGTACCTCACCCTATCAATTTCGTGGACTAGGCGAAAGCGGGCTTAAATTATTGGCAGAGGTAGGTAAGGAAACACAGATGCCCACAATTTCCGAGGTTATGGCGCCAAATAACGTTGATTTGGTAGCCAAATATGTCGATATACTCCAGATCGGAGCTAGAAATATGCAGAACTTCATTTTGCTTGACGAGGTGGGAAAAACAAAGAAACCAGTTTTGCTGAAACGCGGTTTGTCATCTAATTTCCAAGAATGGTTATTAGCTGCTGAATATATTCTAGCTCAAGGGAACGAGCAGGTTATTCTTTGCGAGCGGGGTATCAGAACCTTTGAAACCTACACACGTAATACTATGGACATTAGTGCTATACCAATTATCGAAAAAGTTAGCCATCTGCCCATTATCGCCGACCCCAGCCACGCTACAGGTAAATGGTATCTAGTATCCCCGCTAGCATTAGCAGCGGTAGCGGCTGGAGCAGACGGACTGCTCATAGAGGTCCATCCCAATCCTGACATAGCCCTTGCAGATGGCCCCCAATCGCTTACCTTTGATAATTTTCGCCTCTTGATGTCTCAAATACCAACTATAGCTAAAGCCAGAAATAGAAAGCTAGCTATCCCAAGTACAATGATCAAACCCTGAGACCATGGAAATCGAGCAAGAGCTGGCTAACATAGCTCCCCAAAGTGAAACGCTCCTTACGATAGGCGTGTTCGATGGTGTCCATGCCGGACATCGCTACCTATTGGAAAAATTGAAGCGGAAAGCAGCAGAGAGGAACTTAGTTAGCGGAGTAGTTACCTTTAATCCCCATCCCCAATCGGTATTAAATCCGCATAATCAAATACTCTGGCTAAGCGCCCCGGAGGATAGAGTTAAGTCCCTTCAAAGATTAGGCATAAACTTGGTCGCAGTGCTCACTTTCACTCAAGAGGTAGCCAAGCTAAGTGCCCGAGAGTTCATGATCCTGGTGAAGAAACATCTCAGAATGCGAGGCATTATGGTTGGACCAGACTTCACTTTAGGACGAGGCCAGGAGGGTAATATTCATCTACTTCGCACACTGGGACGCGAAATGAACTTCAGCTTGGAAGTTATTCCTCCCTGTACAATCAATGGAGAAATAGTGAGTAGCACCCTTATACGCCAAGCACTAACTCAGGGTGATATGGGAAAAGTCAGAAGGTTAATGGGGCACTATTTCCAGATTGGAGGTAAAGTTGTCCCTTCAGACAAACGCGGACGAATTTTAGGATTTCCCACCGCTAATCTGGATATAAAGCCACAACAAGCACTACCAAGCAATGGTATCTATGCTACCGTCACTCAGGTAGATGATAAGCAATTCCATTCGGCAACTAACATTGGCACACGCCCTACCTTCGGGAAAGGGAAAAAGACAGTGGAAACTCATCTACTAAACTATAAAGGCGATTTATATAGTAAAGAGATAAGGGTAGAATTTGTGCAAAAATTAAGGGATGAGCAGCGCTTCCCTTCTTCTGAAGAACTAAAGACACAAATTGAACAAGATATTCAAGAAATAGACGCAATATTGAGAGCTGCCAGTTGAAAGCTATGAACCACAAGGAAATGAGTGATGCAAGATTTGCCACCATATTAAAACGGGGTGTAGCTGAGATCATCGTTGAGTCAGAGTTGAGAAGGTTGTTGGACTCAGGAAGAATTTTGAACCTGAAGCAAGGTTTTGACCCCAGCGCTCCTGACATCCACCTGGGACATGTGGTGGGCCTGAGAAAGCTGCGTCAATTCCAAGAGCTAGGACATAAAGTCACTCTTATAGTCGGCGACTGGACAGCCAGGATTGGCGATCCCAGCGGGCAATCGGCTACCCGCCCTATGCTCTCACCCAGCCAAATAGAAAACAATGCTCGAACTTATATGGAACAATTCTTCAAAGTGGTGGATAAGGATAGAACAGAGCTAAGATGGCAAAGCGAATGGTTTTCCCGATTCACTTTAGACGAAGTAATTAAGCTTACCAGCAAATTTACTGTCGCACAACTTCTAGCTAGAGAAGATTTTAGCAAGCGGTATGGTTCTGGCAACCCTATATCCCTCACTGAGATACTTTATCCTTTACTTCAGGGCTATGATTCAGTAGCTATCCAAGCCGATATCGAATTCGGTGGCATTGACCAGAAGTTCAATTGCCTTGTGGGCAGAGAGCTACAGCAAAACACGGGGCAACCTCCCCAGCAAGTTTTCCTTGTCCCCCTCTTAGTTGGCACCGACGGTCATCAAAAGATGAGCAAGAGCTTAAATAACCACATAGGCATTGCTGAGCCTCCCCAGGAAATATACGGCAAGGTGATGTCAATCCCAGACCCGCTTATCTTGGACTATTTTGAGCTGGTGACCGACGTTCCTGAAGAAGAAATCACTGAGTTCAAGGAGCAATTGAAAACTCGCTCGGTTAACCCCATGAACCTTAAAAAACGCTTGGCTCATGAAATTGTCAGGCAGTTCCATGGTAAACGGGCAGCGGATGAGGCGCAAGAACATTTTACCCAGGTATTTCAGAAGAGGGAGATACCGGAGGAAATCCCTGAACAAGCTGTAGACCTCAAAGAGTTGCGCAGAAAAATCCTAAAACGTGGGCCGTCTCCTGGCATATTACCGTTAATGTACCAAGTGTATGGTCACTCAGCACAAGAGCCTATAGATATTGTTGACTTGCTTCTAACGCTTAAGCTAGTGGAGACTCGCAGCGAGGGAGCCCGTCTCGTGCACGACAAGGCGGTACAAATTAATGGCGAAAGGATAAAGAGTCGCTACATACCACTGGAATTAGTAAGAGATGGTAGCATCATGAAGGTAGGCAAACGTCGTTTTGTTAGGATAGCTATTAGAGAAGAAGACAGCACTCAGCGGTCAATAGTTAGCTGACAGTGGAAAACTGAAAATAGGAGGTAATAAAAAATGCAGCTACGTATTCCTGGACCAACACCTTGTCCTCCACAAGCTCTCCAAGCCATGGGACGTCAAATGATAAACCATCGGGGGGAAGAATTTGGCAAAATTCTCAATTCAGTAACAGGGAAACTGAAACAGGTGTTTCAGACCAAAGGGGACGTTTTCCTGCTTACCGGTTCAGGCACCGGTGGGATGGAAGCAGCTATTGTTAATACCCTGTCGCCGGGCGACAAGGTCTTATCTATTTCTAACGGAGCCTTCGGTGAGCGCTTTGGCGATATCGCCGCGGGATATGGCGCCAAAGTAATCCGCCTTAGTTTTGAATGGGGGAAAGCAGTTGACCTTGATGCAGTAGAAAATGCACTGAAAGCAGATGGCGATATTAAGGCAGTCCTGGCAACGCATAATGAAACATCTACAGGGATGACTAACAGGCTCGGTGATATAAGTGCTGTGGTCAAGAAATTCGATAAACTTCTCTTGGTTGACGCTATTTCTAGCCTCGGCTGCATCAATTTGCCTACCGATGACTGGCATTGCGATATAGTTGTTACTGGTTCCCAAAAAGGATGGATGGTGCCTCCGGGATTAGCTATGGTTAGCGTAAGCGAAAGAGCCTGGCAGGCTCATGCTCAAGCAAAAATGCCGCGTTATTATTGGGATTTCAGCAAAGCCAAAGATTATTCCCAGAAAGGGCAAACTCCTTGGACGCCAGCTATCTCTATTTTCTATGCTCTTGATACCACTCTGGATTTAATGCTAAGTGAAGGACTGGATAAAATCTTCACACGACATGCCCAAGTAGCTCAGAAAACCAGAGCCGGAGTAAAGTCACTGGGATTATCTCTTTTCCCTGACGAGAAATATGCTTCCAACACAGTGACAGCAGTGAACGTCCCAGACAACATTGATATCCTTAAATTGAGTCAAGTGCTCCGAGAGGAGTATGAAGTAGTCATTGCCGGTGGACAGAGAAAACTGGCAGGCAAGATCTTTCGCATTGGCCATCTTGGCTCGGTATGCGAAGATGATATCAGGTCGGTACTGGATGCCTTAAACAAAGCTCTACTTAAAGCGAAGAAATCGTAAGCACTAAATACGAAATGCTAAACAATACAGAAATTTAAAAATCAAAGGTCAAAAATCAAAATGACAACTCAAAACGCAAAACTTTTTAACTTTTACTCTGTCATTTTGTATTTTCATTTTTTGCATTTTGAATGAATTTGTCTTAAGGTTTAGAGATTAAGATTTAGGATTCACATTTAGAAATTGAAAATTTTAGTCGCTGACCCAATTGCCGAAGAAGGGATAAAAACCCTACGTAGCTATGCTCAAGTCGATATCAAGACCAAGCTGACTCCCGAACAACTCAAGGCTATCATTGGCAATTACGATGCTTTGATCGTGCGCAGTCAAACTAAAGTAGGAGCAGAGGTTATTGAAGCGGGGAAGAAACTCAAGGTAATCGGTAGAGCCGGCGTAGGCACGGATAATATCGACATCAATGCCGCTACCAGGAATGGCATTGTGGTAGTTAATGCTCCTACAGGCAATACTGTGGCTGCTGCAGAACATACCATTGCCCTCATGCTTGCCTTAGCACGTAACATACCACAAGCAAACAGCCTCCTTAAATCAGGTAAGTGGCAAAGAGAGGCAATGGTTGGCAGTGAACTTAGAAATAAAACACTGGGGATAATCGGCCTAGGTAATGTCGGCTCTGAAGTAGCCAAACGTGCCCAGGCTTTCGAGATGCGCGTGGTTGCCCATGATCCGTTTGTCTCCAAAGAATATGCCAGCAATCTCAAAGTAGACCTGGTGTCCCTAGATCAGCTTCTCAGAGAAGCTGATTTCATCACTCTTCACGTACCTCTGACTGCAGCTACCGAGAAATTAATCGGAGGTAAGGAGTTAGCAAAATTGAAGCCCATGGCTCGGATTATCAATTGTGCCCGAGGCGGACTGGTTGACGAAGTAGCAATAGTTGAAGCAATTAAGACTGGGAAAATAGCTGGTGCTGCCTTCGATGTCTTTGGTAAGGAACCAATCACCAATAGTCCTCTGTTCGCAGAAGATAAGATAATCGTTACCCCACATCTGGGTGCTTCTACAATTGAAGCGCAGACCAGTATCGCCAAGGACATCACTGGGGAAGTCCTAACTGTGCTTCAAGGGCGATTTAGTAAATACGCCGTTAACGCTCCACACATAGCTCCTGAAATGATGCCATTTGTAAAAGTAGCTGCAACTATCGGCAACCTTGCCAGTCAACTAATGGAGGGGCAAATAAAATCAACACACATCAAATATAGCGGCGGAGTAAGTAATTACGACTGTAATCCTATTAAAGCGGCGATTATTAGCGGGTTACTAAAGCAATCAAGCGAGGAAAGAATCAACCTGGTCAATGTTGGTTTTATCGCCGCACAGCGTGGCATAAAGATCAGCGAAGAAAAAGAGGCGACCTGTCAGAATTACTCCAACTTGCTTACCCTGGAAGCCAATACCACTGTAGGAACCACTGCAATATCGGGTACAGTTAGAGATGGCGAGCTCCACATCGTCCAGGTCAATGACTTTTGGACGGATATTGTACCCGCTGAGGGATATTTCCTTTTCTGTGACCATCTTGACCGACCCGGGATGGTTGGCACCATCGGTAATATAACCGGCAAAGCTGATATTAATATCAGTTCCATGCACTTGTCCCGGCTCCAACCCAGAGGGAAAGCACTCATGATTTTGGCTCTTGATGAACCACTGGGGGAAGAGCAACTACAGGAGATACTTGCCCTTCCTGGTGTTTACAGCGCTAAGGTAGTGAAGCTATAGTTCGCCTTAACTGCAAATCCAGTCAGTCCAGGGGATTAATGACTAAACCAGTAGGGAGCTTGGGATAGAAATAGGTTGATTTGCTTGGCATCCTGCCTTGGGCTTCGGCAATAGCCTTTACCATCTCCGGTTGCGGAGGCTTTAACAGGAAAGCTAATTGATATTTCCCTTCCTCTATTTGCTGGTAGGTTTCTTTCAAATCCACGGTGTAAGCGATGTCTAGATCCTTCGCTTCGCTCAGGACCTTATCCAAAATAATATGATTGAGAATGCTAACGTCAAACTCTTGGTAAGCTCGGGATCTGTTATCAGGCATAACAGTCTCAAGGGAGATGTCTTGACATCGCCTCAACACGACCAATGTGTTAAGCTGTAAACCTAGAATTCCCAAACAACTATCATCTGACATGCCCGACCAGTCAGGGATACCAGCTTTTAAGGGAATAAATTCAAGGACAAAGAAGTTCCTTAGTTGGTCTTCCAGCCCTCCTAAGGTAGAGGGCGCTATACCACGCACCAACCTGTGCAGAGGTAAAACAACTAGTCCAGGGTCAGAAAAGTCGACTAGCTCCATCATTACGTAGTTGAAAGCTTCTTTCTGAAATTCTTCATACGGCGTGGCTTGAGCAAGATTCCTCGGCCATCTTGCTCCCTCAGAATGATAAGGAACGAAGGGGGCAGATTGAACCTGGGCTCTTTCTTGTTGATAATTCAGAGCTGTTTCGTAGCGATGATGGCCATCAGCAATGTAGAGGGACTGAGAGGATAGAAGCTGGCTTAACTCCCGCTTGATTTCTGGGTCAGTTATCGCCCACAGAGTATGAGCTTCGCTGCTTTCGTCTTGCTCTCTTCTTATTCCGAAAGAGGGAATTGTTGTCTCGATTACGGGTTTAGCTCGGGATGCCTCAGATAATATCGAGGCAATTCTTCGCTCAGGATCATGGTAAAGAGAAAGCAATGGACTGAAGTTAGCTCGACAAGCTCGCACTAAATGCAAACGGTCGCTTTTAGCTTTAGAAAAAGTTTCTTCGTGAGGATATATCCCGTTGCCCCAAGGTTCAAGCTTGACACGAGCTATTAACCCGCGCCTTACCTTCTTTTCACCTGAATATTCAAAACGATGGTCATGTAAATAAAAGCTGGACACGCCGTCAAGCTGCAGAACTCCGTCTTTCAACCATTGCTGAAAGGTAGTAGCTGCGCTTCTATATTTGTCATTTGGGATTGCTTCGCTGAGCCTGCTGTGAACGCCATGAGATCCTTCGCTACGCTCAGAATGACAAGAGGCGAAGGGTTTTCGGCTTTCAGCGGGGAATTCGAGACGAATAGCATTATAATTACTTTTTTCGTAGTAAATTTTTTGCTGTTCAGGAGTGATAACATCGTAAGGAGGACAAAAGACACGAGCTAAATCTTCGACTATTCTTTGGTTGTAGCGTATGCCTCGAAATGGAGAAACTTTCATCTATTTAAAGCTCTAATTTCTAAATCCTAAACAAATTCAAAATTCCAAATTCGAATACTAAAACTCATTCCGTTTTGTCCCGGTTTTATCGGGATTGGTCATTAGATGCGAGGAACTAAATTTTCCTTTCCTTTGTTTAGCATTCAGGATTTCGTGCTTAGGATTTATCTTTTAAGGCCACTCCACCAAACTCTTGCCACCTCGAGGACTTCACCTTTAAAGCCAACGTCGCCACAAAAGAACAATGGCGGTGCTCTTTTACCACCGTCACGCCATAATTTAAAACCTTGCTCGTCTTTTAAGACTAGCTAACAGTAAGCAATTCCGTAACTATCTCGTTGACTTCTTTTCCATCGGCTTTGCCTTTGAGTTGTGGCATAAGATGAGACATAATTCTACCTCTGTCACTCAGCCCTTTAGCCCCAACTGCATCAATTGCCTGCCGTGCCGCCGCGACGATTTCTTCTCGGCTCATTTGCTCAGGAAGGTAGCTCATAAGAACGCTTAATTCTGCTTCTTCCTGTGCCACCAGATCGCTCCTATTCCCCCGTTTAAATGCTTCGATACTCTCCCGACGACGTTTTACTTCCTTGGCAACAATATCAAGCACTTTGTTATCGTCAGCGGGTTTTTGCTGCGCAATTTCAGCATTCTTTATTTCAGATAGCAATAACCTTAATGTAGCAACCTCTGCTCTCCGTTGCTGCTTAAGTGCCTTTTTAAGTGTTTCCTGGATGCTATTCTTCAGCGTCATTTTTTAACTATCAGCACCCCGTATAGAACCTGATTCGCTCCTTATTCGTGGAGGCCCGGAAATGCTACTGAGTAAATCTGGGAGCCCCCTCAAAAATGAAGTTTTAGGGGGTGATTATCTAGAACTTTTCCGCCTTTTCGCTGCCGCTCTCTTCCTCCTCTCTTCGCTGGGTTTCTCATAATACTTGCGGCGGCGGACTTCAGCTAAAATGCGATCTTGCTGCACCTGCCTGTTAAACCTACGAAGCAGTGCTTCGAAACTTTCGCCTGAACCAAGTTTTACATCAGCCATACCAAGATAGCTATTTTACCCTGTTGATCTAAGTGTGTCAACCCGCCGATTTGAATCATCTAAAATCTAACCGAAGGTATTAAGATTTGGCCCGGTTACTACTGCTGTGAAGGAGGTAAAACCGGGCCATGGAAAGGATGGATATGCACTCAAGGAATGAGTATCTCAAAGTAATAAAGGAGAGCTATCTCAAGGCCAGCGCCAGGAAAGAGAAGACACAGCTCCTGGATGAGTA
>JAGHCA010000016.1 GCA_021160725.1 Dehalococcoidia bacterium
GTAAACCACTGCTCGGTTTATCCCGAAGATAGAAGCAGCCTCTGAAATATTGTGATTACTCGCCTTTAGATACTCCAGAACAGCTCTCCTTGCTGCTTCGGGATTGGTCTTCCGCAGTTGCTTATAATCAATCTTCCTGCTTGGTTGGTAAGTACGGAGTCCAATTTTCATATTGCTTCATCTCCAGATCATCAACGTTGATATTAAGAAGTTCCAACGCCTTTTTAATGTACTCAGTATACCCGTAGTTCAAAAACTGTATAGTATGTCTTGGACACCGCACATTTTCTCTTTGACGGGGTTATAGTGCTATGGTATAGTACTCAAGAAATGGCTAGCGAGAAAGAGAAGGCAGTAGAATTAGCCATTGAGCAAATCGAGAGACAACACGGCAAAGGTTCGATTATGAAGTTGGGCGAAGCTCCAGTTCGAGTGGCTGGAGACGCCATTCCTACTGGCGCACTTGCTCTTGATTTAGCTTTGGGAATAGGTGGTATACCCAGAGGGCGAGTCACGGAGATATTCGGTTCTGAGTCTTCGGGTAAAACTACACTTGCCCAGCATATAATTGCTGAAGCTCAAAAAGCTGGCGGTATTGCCGCATATATTGATGCTGAACATGCCCTTGACCCTCATTATGCCGCCAACTGCGGTGTTAAACTGAACGATTTGTATATCTCACAACCTGATACCGGTGAGCAAGCTCTGGAAATTACAGAAACACTGGTGAGAAGTAGTGCCTTAGACGTGATAGTCATTGATAGTGTGGCTGCTTTGGTGCCTAGAGCAGAGATAGAAGGGGAGATGGGCGATGCCCATGTTGGTTTACAGGCGCGATTGATGTCCCAGGCACTGAGAAAATTGAGTGCTGCTATCAGTAAGTCTAAAACAGCGGTTATTTTTATTAACCAGTTACGAGAAAAAGTAGGCATTATTTTCGGTAATCCGGAAGTAACTCCTGGGGGAAGAGCACTTAAGTTCTATAGCTCTGTAAGGATAGATTTGAGGCGGGGTGATTCCATCAAACAGGGCTCAGAGATGGTAGGTGCCAAGGTAAAGGCCAGGGTGGTTAAGAATAAGGTAGCCCCACCTTTCCGCAGCGCTGAATTTGATATTATGTTCAATCACGGGATAAGTAAAGAGGGGAATTTGGTTGACCTCGGAGTGGTAACAGGGGCGATAAAGAAAGCTGGCGTCTTCTTTACTTATGGCGACACGAAATTAGGGCAGGGTAGGGAAAATGCCAAGAATTATCTGAAGCAACACCCTGAGCTAGCTTCACAACTGGAAAGCACAATAAGAGCTTCAGCAGCTATTCCCGGCATCTCTCCCAGAGAAAGTTCAGCGACCTCTCCGCAACAAAGTTGATATTACTCGGGAAAAGCCAGTTGGCAGATAGAAATTCCTTACAGTCGTGTCTTGATGCAGCATACCGTTATCTCAGTTATCGCCCGCGTAGTGAAGCAGAAATAAGGCAGTGGCTTCGCCGGCGCAATTTTGCCAGTGAAGTGACAGAGGAAGCAATTGCCAGACTCAGAGAGCAAAACTTGAGCGATGATTTTGCCTTCGCCCAATTCTGGAGAGATAACCGCTTATCTTTCAGGCCTAAAAGCAAGAGGTTGATAGAAAAGGAATTAAGAGATAAAAAAGTAGCCGCAGAAATTATTGAACAAGTGACCGAGAATATAAATGACGAGGAGATTGCTTATAAGTTAGGCTCCAGTCGGATGCCGGCTCTTGCCCATTTAGATTATCCAGATTTCCTTCGTCGTCTAGCAAATTATCTTGGTTACCGCGGCTTCAGTTACCAGGTTATCCGTGACACAGCAGCACGCTTGTGGCGAGAGAAAGAAAACAATAAATGATCAGCATCAGCCCACTAAAGATAAAAATACTCCCGCTGCAGCAACTGTGCCCATAACACCAGCAGCATTAGGCCCCATAGCATGCATTAATAGAAAATTCCTGGGGTTGGCTTCTTGCCCCAACCTCTGTGCCACTCTGGCTGCCATAGGAACAGCTGAAACACCTGCAGCCCCAATCATAGGATTTATCTTCGGTCTTAGGAACAGATTCATTAACTTGGCAAAGAGCACACCACCCATAGTAGCGAAGGCAAAGGCAAGTATACCTAAACCGAAGACTGTTAATGGTTCGGGGAGCAGAAATGCTGGAGCCGCGACATAAGCACCGACACAAACACCAAGGAAGACGGTCGCTATATCTATAAAAGCTCCAGACATAGTCAGTCCTAATCTATCAGTAACACCGCTAACACGGAGAAGATTGCCCAGCATAAAACAACCAATGATGGGTAGTGCCGCGGGGAGTAGAAGTCCAACAATAATCACGACCATAATGGGGAATATTATCTGCTCTGCCTTAGAGACTTGTCGCAGCGTCGGTGCCATGTAGATTTTTCTTTCCTCTTTGGTAGTCAATGCCTTGATTATCGGAGGTTGAATCAATGGCACCATAGCCATATAGGTATAAGCAGCTATAGCGGTAGCACCCAGAAGCCATGGCGCTAACTTTGTCGTAAGGTAGACCGTAGTAGGGCCATCCGCACCGCCTATAATTCCTATACTGCAAGCTTCTGGTAGGCCAAATCCCAGTCCTAGCTCTCCCAGTCCTAGAGCTATAAAGAAAGCAGCATAGACTCCAAGCTGAGCTGCAGCTCCCAGGAGGAAGTAAATAGGCCGAGCGATGAGAGGGCTGAAGTCAGTCATCGCTCCAATGCCTATGAACATGAATAGAGGGAGTAGCTCCCAGCCAAAGCCATATTGGAAGATGCGGGCTAGGAACCCAATTGGTCTCCCACCCTGCTCTATCAGCTGCGGCCAGGTAGGTGGTAAGTAATCCAGGTAAGTCCCATCAGGCATTTGGAACCCCATAACGTCGTAACCCAGGGGTATGTTGACCAGCATGATACCAAAACCTATGGGTACCAAAAGCAGTGGTTCCCATTTCTTAGCTATGCCCAGGTAAACGAATACGCCGCCGATAGCCAGCATTATCAAGCGTTGCCAGGTAAGGAAACCAAATCCCATTTCTAAGCCAAACATGGTTATACCTCCGATTTAATTTGAGTCAGACTCTGTAAGAGTGGTGATTTTCACCTAATTCTGAGTCTTAGCTGTTTCAGCTTCAGTCGCCGACTTGGCTTTTTCCTGCCCCTTGTTAATTCTTTGAAATGCAAATCCTACTAGCCAAGTTGCTACAGCGAGTATGATTAATATGAGAAAGACAGTGCCAAAGCCCCTCCCCGCTAGTAAACCAGCCTCACCCCAATTTATTGTCATTGGTGTCACAGTATCTCACCTCCTTAGATTAAGAAATGTCGCTTATTTTAACACAGAAATGAGACAATTATATACTGCGTCAATCGCAGTGGGAAAGGATACTGTAACATTTTGGTTGGTCTGTGTTGAAAGTAAAAGAGAGGCCCCACAGAGTTCTGAGACGGATTCGAGTAAGTCAATCTTTGAATTAAGTAAGTTTCTCAAGGGAAAGCATTGAGGAACTGGTGAGGCAGAAGAAGCCGGAGTCTCAAGGTAGAATCGCTAAAGTGGCAACGAATAATCATAGTTTTTAGTTATGTCAGGATGAAGAGAAGGCTGTACCAAAACCTATATTGATGTAGAGGGTGAAATTGATAAGGTTAATAGAATATTAATTCAGATATTGATCTAGGCGCAACGGAAGGCAACTATTGAGGAAGCTAGAGGAGCTGGCTAGCCAAGGGGCTATCTGCTGGAAAACTCTTTTGGTTTGAGGGATTATTACCGGGGGGTAGGTGGTGATGGTTTTAAATCGTCTCTGGGTGCAAGTTCTGCGGGAATTGACTTATGGAATTGGAGGTTTAACCTGATTGGTTATCCGGAATTCTTACCACTCAAGAATTGACAGTTACCCCGATCCTTACCAGACTTGACAATTTTGCCTGCGACTTTTTATAATACAAAAGAATTCGAGTTTGTTTCGCATTCCAATATCAGCCCACAGAATTTAGTTTTCTTTATATTGGTGTAATATATTCTTGTAATCGGCAGTGAGCAAGTACATTTTTATTACTGGTGGCGTAGTTAGTTCTGTAGGTAAGGGAATTTCAGTAGCCTCCATAGGAAAAATATTGAAAAGTCGTGGTATATCTGTCTCTGCACAAAAGCTTGACCCTTACCTGAATGTTGATCCGGGAACGATGTCCCCTTATCAGCACGGTGAAGTGTTTGTTACTCAGGATGGTGCTGAGACTGATTTGGACTTGGGACATTATGAGAGGTTTATTGGAATAGAACTAACCCAGGCTTCTAATGTGACTTCCGGTCAAGTCTATTCTTCGGTAATTGCTCATGAGAGGCAGGGAGATTTCTTAGGTGGTACAATTCAGGTGGTTCCCCATGTAACCAATGAAATAAAGAGGCGGATAAGAGAAGTAGCCGAAATATCAGGGGCTGATTTAATGATTGTTGAAGTTGGTGGCACGGTGGGGGATATTGAAGGACAACCCTTTCTAGAAGCTATAAGGCAAATGAAAAAAGATGAAGGCAGGGATAATGTGCTATACATTCACGTCACTTTTTTACCGCACATCGCTGCCACCAACGAACTAAAAACCAAGCCTACTCAACATAGTGTCAACGAGCTGAGGAGAATTGGTATTCAGCCTGATGTTATATTGTGTCGCAGCGATAAGGAGATATCTGAAGGGATAAAGGACAAAATATCATTATTCTGTGATGTAGATAAGGAGGCGGTTATCTCCCTCGTTACCAGCGAAACTATCTATGAGGTTCCCCTGCTGCTTGAAGATGCCGGGTTAGGGGAATTGATAGTTAACCGATTGGGATTGAGAGCCGAAAGAAGTAATTTAGAAGAATGGCGAGACATAGTAGCCAGGCTGAAAGCTCCTAAAGAACTTGTGACTATTGGGTTGGTAGGTAAATACGTGGAACTCCAAGATGCGTATTACTCTGTGCGTGAAGCATTGTGCCATGCGGCATTGGCTCACAATCGTGAGGTGAAAATAGAGTGGCTGGATTCGGAACAATTGGATGGTCTGGCTGATGAGAAACTCGGACAAGTTCAAGGCATAATTGTTCCTGGTGGCTTTGGTTATCGAGGAATTGAAGGTATGATAAAAGCTGCCAAATTTGCCCGAGAAAGGGAAATTCCTTACTTGGGCTTATGCTTGGGGATGCAAACTATGGTCATCGAATTTGGTCGTCATGTTTTTCATACTGACAGAGTAAATTCCACTGAGTTTGATGCTAGCAGCACTTATCCTGTCATCGATCTTCTCCCTGAACAGCATGGCATAGAGCAAAAAGGGGGAACCATGAGGCTTGGGACTTATCCTTGTCATCTAATGGCGGGAACGATAGCAGCTCGAGCCTATGGCAGAGAAGTAGTCTATGAAAGGCATCGCCATCGTTATGAGTTTAATAATAAGTTCCGCCAGCCATTGAAGGAAGCTGGTCTTATACCCTCCGGATTATCTCCGGATGGGAAATTAGTGGAGGTTGTTGAGTTGCAAGGGCATTCTTGGATGCTTGCCTGCCAATTTCACCCTGAATTTAAATCTCGTCCTGATTCTCCTCACCCGTTGTTTGTGGGATTTATTGGGGCAGCCAAGGAAACACTTATTGAAGGTGCACAGACAAGCTTGCCTTTGAATTAAGAAGATGAAGATATTTTTAGATACTGCCAATATAGAACATATTTCCCACGGAGTAAGGCTAGGAGTGGTTGCGGGGGTAACCACTAATCCTAGCCTTGTATCGCGGGAAGGCAATGTTGATTACCGAAAGTTAGTCCAGGAAATCTGCTCCATCGTTCCTGGCCCAGTATCTACTGAGGTATTGGGCCAGGATGTTCAAACAATGGTAACTGAGGCTAGAGAAATAGCTAAATGGGCGGATAACATCGTGGTTAAGATACCTGCAACCCTTGAAGGAGTGGAGGCCACCTCAGTGTTGGCCAAGGAAAATATAAAGGTGAATTTAACTCTATGCTTCGCCTTGAACCAGGCTTTGCTAGGAGCAGCAGCAGGAGCCACTTTTATAAGCCCTTTTGTGGGCAGGCTAGATGACATCGGTGAGGATGGGATGAAGGTGGTGTCTGACATAGTGGAGTATTTGGATTATTATCAACTCCCAACGCAAGTTATCGCCGCTAGTATCAGACATCCTCAACATTGTTTAGCGGCAGCTAGGGTTGGTGCACATATTGCCACGGTGCCCTATGAGGTGTTATTGCAACTGATACGACATCCTCTGACAGATATTGGCATCGAGCGTTTTAGGAATGATTGGAAGAGGGTGATGGCGAGAGAAGGGTTGTTATAACCAACCACCAAACCATCCCAATACAATCGGGGAAAAGAAAGGATTTAAAAAGAGGTTACTATGTCAACTATGGCGGAACTAGAAAGTAAAAATCGAGATGAATTGGAGGCAATAGCCAAGGAGTGTGGCATCGTTGGTTACTCTGCTTTGAAGAAATCGGAACTTGTCCACCGTATTCTGCAGGCGGAAGCAGAGGAACAGGGGAATGTGTTTGTAACGGGCGTTTTAGAAATCATCAGTGAGGGCTATGGCTTCCTACGGCAGGATACCTTCCGGCGTGGGGCAAATGATGTCTACGTATCAAATTCCCAGATACGCCGTTTTAATTTAAGAGACGGAGATGCTATTCATGGACAAGCTAGACCCCCTAAAGAAAGCGAGAAATACTACGGCTTACTTCGAGTGGAGAGTATTAATGGACTTGACCCTGAACTGGCAAGAACGCGCCGCAACTTTGCTTCCTTGACCCCTATCTTCCCTAATAAGCTCATTAATCTGGAAACAACATCAGATGAGTTATCCACCCGTCTAATTAATCTTGTGGCACCTATAGGTCGGGGGCAACGAGGGCTTATTGTATCACCACCTAAGGCAGGTAAGACTGTGCTTCTTCAAAAAATTGCCAATGGCATAACTACTAACTACAATGATATTCATCTCATGGTTTGTCTTATTGGTGAAAGGCCTGAAGAGGTCACTGATATGAAGAAGTCGGTTAAGGCTGAGGTTATCGCTGCCACCTTCGACGAACCGGTGGAGAGCCAGACTCGGGTAGCAGAATTAGCGTTAGAGAGAGCCAAAAGGCTAGTAGAAATGGGCAAAGATGTGGTTATACTCCTTGATGGTATTACCAGACTTACAAGAGCATACAACTTGGCTCTACCCGCCAGTGGACGCACTTTATCTGGTGGTATTGATTCAATAGCCCTGCATCCTCCCAAGCGATTCTTTGGCACTGCTCGCAACACTGAGGAGGATGGGAGTCTAACCATTATTGCTACTTGCCTTGTGGACACCGGTAGCCGCATGGACGACCTAATATATGAAGAGTTTAAAGGAACAGGGAACATGGAACTCCATCTGGATAGGAAATTAGCTGAGAGGAGAATCTTCCCGGCTATCAATATTATGCCTAGTAGTACGAGAAGGGAAGAGCTTTTGCTGGATGAAAATACGTTGAAGCAGGTGTGGCTGCTCAGGCGCATAGTTAATATGATAGATAGCGATTCCTCTAACCACGGCGAGGCCACTCAAAAGGTATTGGAAAGGCTGGCCAAGACGAAGAATAACGCTGAATTCTTAGCCACTCTATCTAAGGATGTCTAGAGAATTCCGATTTATTCGGAATTTCCACGGCTGCAACTCCGAACATGGTGAAAAAGCGAAGCAATCCCAGTTGGATAGATAAATTAATACTTAGGGGCAAGAAAAGCCTGGGCATTAATATTTTCCTCTGTGATAGTTGTAAATGGAACTGGAGAACTGCTTGTCACCGTCCTGAGCGCCCCAACGCCACATGGTGCCCTGATTACGTAAAGAAGGGGAAATAATTAAATTCCCCGTTGGCGAAAAGGTTATATCTGGTATATAACCCATATCGGCAGTGAGGTGTTTTTAGGTTCTTCATCATTGTTCGTTATGGTTCAGAATAGCATCACTTGCTCTTTTCAGCCTGATTGACATTATAGCTGCCACCTTCTAAAATCAAGAAGGTGACTGATAAGTGACTGGCGATGAACTGAGGCAAGCCTTTCTGAACTTTTTCCAGGATAGGGGACATAAGATTATCTCCAGCTCCTCATTGGTGCCTCACGAAGATCCTACTTTATTGTTGACTAGTGCTGGCATGGTACAGATTAAACCATATTATCTGGGGTTGGAGACTCCACCTAGCCCGCGATTGACCTCCTGTCAAAAGTGTTTCCGCACTACTGATATAGATTCGGTGGGTGATAGCAAACACCTTACCTTCTTCGAGATGCTGGGCAATTTCAGTGTCGGTGATTACTTTAAGCAAGAGGCCATTTCTTGGGCTTGGGAGTTTGTTACTGAGCATTTGAGACTGCCTGAGGAACGGCTCTGGATCACTATCTATCTTGATGATGATGAATCCTTCGCCTATTGGCGAGATGTTGGCGTGCCTGCTGAGAAGATATTGCGATTTGGCAAAGAGGATAATTTCTGGGGACCAGTTGGCGATTCTGGTCCTTGCGGACCGTGCAGCGAGATACATTATGATCTGGGTGAAGAATTTGGCTGTGGTGGACCTGAATGTAAGCCCAATTGTGACGGTGGTCGCTTCTTCGAGGTATGGAACCTGGTATTCACCCAATATAATCAGGACCAAAGCGGACGACGCAGTCCTTTAGACAAACCGAACATTGATACCGGTATGGGATTGGAGAGGGCTTTAGCAGCTATTCAGGGCAAGTCCTCTCCTTATGAAACGGATTTGTTCTCTCCTTTGGTGGAGCACATTTGTCACTTGTCCGGGAAGGAATATGGACGGGACGAGAATGTTGACCGGGCCATTAGAATTGTGGCTGAGCATTCACGCGGCATTGCCTTTCTCATTGCCGATGGCGTAATGCCTTCTAATGAAGCCAGGGGATATGTCCTGCGGCGAATACTCAGGCGTGCTTCGCTCTTTGGCAGGAAACTGGAATTGAACGATCCTTTCCTTAATGAAATGGCTGAAGTTGTCATCGGCACAATGAGTCATATATATCCCGAGCTTATCGTTAATCAGAACCTGATTAGCGAAGTAATTAGAGTTGAGGAGGAGAAGTTCATTGCGACGCTGGATAGCGGACTCAACTCGGTGGAAAAGGTCATTGACCAAGCTTTAGCTCAGGAAAGGGTGCAACTGACGGGCGCAGAATTATTCAGGCTTTACGATACCTATGGTTTCCCTCCGGAGCTAACCGCCGAAATTGCCAAGGAAAAAGGCTTATCCATAGACTGGGAAGGTTTCCAGGCTGAGATGGAGAAACAACGGGAGATGGCTAGGGCAGCAACCAAGACCACATCGATTGGAATAGATGTCATTATAGCAATGCCTAAAGTTCCTAGCACAGAGTTTGTTGGTTGCGAAACGACTACATTTCAATCTAAAGTTCTGCAACTCTTGGTAGCAGGGCAGGTTAAACAAACTGCTTCCCAGGGTGATGAGGTTGATATGGTGCTGGACAAAACTCCTTTCTATGGTGAGATGGGGGGGCAAGTAGGCGATACCGGTGAAATCAGCAGCCAAAATGGGAAGGTAACCATCACAAATGCGATTAGAGCTCCCTCCGATGTGATTGTCCACCAGGGAAAAGTTGTTGAAGGTAGCATATCTGTTGGTGACAAAGTTGAAGCTAGAGTTGATGTCGCCCGCCGTCTGGATATCGCTCGCAACCATACTGCCACCCACCTCCTCCAGGCTGCTTTGAGGCAAATATTAGGCGACAGTGTTTATCAAAAAGGTTCGTTAGTAGAGCCGGAAAGGCTTAGATTTGACTTCTCCTATTTAGGACAGATAACTGATGAGCAACTCAGTGAAGTTCAACGACAGGTTAATGAGTGGATACGCCAGAACTTAAAAGCGGGAGCAAAAGTACTCCCTTATAAGCAAGCCATTGCTGAGGGTGCTATCGCCTTATTTGAAGAAAAATACGGAGAAGAAGTTCGAATGCTGGAAATCGGAGAGCCAGCCATAAGTAAAGAACTCTGCGGCGGTACCCATGTGAGTTCAACAGGAGAAATCGGCATATTCTTGATAACCAGTGAAGGCAGCATTGGCACGGGACTGCATCGTATTGAAGCGGTAACGGGAAGAAAAGCTGAAGCCTTAATTGAATCTCGCTTAACTGCATTGCAGAGCGTAGCCAAAGAAGTAGAAGGCTCGATGGCAGAGGTTCCTGGGAAAGTGAAAGCTCTCATCAGCGACCTAGAAGCAGAGCGCAAGAGGGTGCTTTCACTGGAAAGAGAGCTGTCACGTAAAATAGCAGAGGATTTGCCTGGGCAAGCTGAGCAGGTGAATGGTGTGACAGTTCTGGCTGCTAGGGTGCCAGTATTGACTATGCCTATCCTGAGAGAAATGGGCGATTTATTGAGAGACAAGCTAAAGAGTGCCATAGTGGTTTTGGCTATAGTTTATAACGGTAAACCTAATTTTTTGGCTATGGTGACTCCTGACTTGATAGAAAGAGGGTTTCATGCCGGCGATATTATTAATCAAGTAGCCAGGGTTACTGGTGGAGGGGGTGGTGGCAAGGCTGCTATGGCTCAAGCTGGCGGAAAAGAAGCAGCCAAGATTGATGAAGCCCTGAAATTGGTGAAAAGTATTGTTGCTAGCAAAATCTGCTGAGATTGTTTACTTTGTCACCCTGAGATCTAGTGAAGGGACTGAGAGATTCTGTGCTCAATTGCAGCGAGACTCAGAATGGCAAAAAGAAAGGCCTATGATTCAAAGGCGAAAGTGAAATGCGCAGCTTAGGACTGGATATTGGAGATAAGAGAACTGGCGTAGCTATATGCGACCCCCAAGGGATTTTGGCTACCCCTCTCACCGTACTTGACAGTAAAGACGAAGATACTCTTATAGATGTGATTCTCAAACTGGTGAAACAATATAAGGCGGAGCGTATTGTAGTTGGCTTGCCTCGCCGCTTAAATGGTGAGCTTGGTAAACAAGCTCATAAGGTGACGACTTTCGCCGACAAGCTATCATGGCAAGCTAAGCGAAGCAACTTCAACCAGCTTGATGTGCAGCTATGGGATGAACGATTCTCTACTAGAGCTGCGGAGCGATTAAAGCTAGAAACCGGTGGCAAGGGAAGGAGACTGCGCCCAAGATCAAAGAAAGGGGCCCAAAATTACAACTTTCAGGCTAAAGCCGAAGTAGATGCCATAGCGGCAGCTTTTATTCTCCAGGGTTTTTTGAATAGCTGCCGCCCGAGCAATAGCGAAGGACTTTAAGTAATGTCGAGACACGTAGGCCTCATCGGTTATCCCATTAAGCATTCTATCTCTCCTTATTTCCAGCAGGCGGCTCTAGATTATTACCAACTTGATATTCGCTACGAAGCTTGGGAGACAGTCCCTGCCCAACTTCATGACACAGTGAATGATTTAAGAAAACCTCAAAATATTGGAGCTAATGTAACCGTGCCCTATAAAGAGACAGTTTTGCCTTTGTTAGACGAAGTTGACGAGTTGGCAAATTTGATCGGTGCTGTCAATACCATAGTCAAAAAGGGTGACAGGCTTCTGGGTTTTAATAGCGACCTTTATGGCTTTAGTGAGGCGCTAGATAAAGAAGGGCACTTTGATCCTGAGGGCAAGCGAGTGGTCATTTTAGGTGCTGGTGGGGCGGCTAAGGCAGTGGGCTTTGCCCTAGTGCAAAAGAATGTGAACTCACTGGTCATCATTAACCGTACTTTTAGGCGAGCACAGATATTGGCAGATAGCCTGACAAGCTACAGCACCGACTCTTCATCAGGCTTGGAGACCATAAAAACCAAAATTGCTGCTTTGCCCTGGGAAAGCTTAGACTCCCAGGAAACTTTTAGTCATTGCCACTTAATTATCAATTGTACTACCATGGGAATGAAACACAGTCCACAAGAAGGGCAATCGCCTTTGAGGCTGGAAGTAATTCCTAGGGGCGCCTTAGTTTGTGATCTGGTATATAATCCTTGGCCGACTCCTCTGTTAGAGTTAGCACGGAAGGCGGGGGCTGATATACTTGGTGGTCTACCTATGTTAGTATACCAAGGAGCGGCTTCCTTTAAGTTATGGACGGGAAAGGAAGCTCCAGTAGACATAATGTTTACTAAAGCTAAGGAAATACTGACAGGAGTAAAGAGGTGAAGAAGAAGGTAATTATCATTGGTGTAAGCGTAGTAGTGGTTGTGGCTATAGTGGCTCTGGTTCTAACTCTGGGCGTCCTCAGCAGACCAACGGTAGGTAAAATTGCTGTAATCTCGCTCAGTGGAACTATTACCATGCAAGATTCCTCGTTGTTCTCTGGTGTAACTATTACTCCGGATTTGGTGAAAGATTATTTAACCAGAGCAGAGAAAGATAAGGCAGTCAAGGCAGTTGTCCTCCGTATAGAAAGCCCTGGGGGTGAGATAGCGCCTTGTCAGGAAATCTTGTGGGAGATAGAAAGAGTAAAGGAGATAAAACCCATTGTGGTAAGCATGGGGGGTATGGCCGCTTCAGGAGGCTACTATATCTCAACCAAAGCAGACAAGATTGTTGCCTTGCCCACCACAATGACGGGGAGCATTGGAGTTATCTCTCAAATAATAAATGTCCAGGAACTCTTTGAGAAGCTGGGTATCCAGATGGAGACCTTCAAAGGCGGGAAATACAAGGATATGTATTCAGGGTACAGGGAGATGACATCGGAAGAGAAAGAAATCATGCAGGGAATGATTGACGAGTATTATGAACTCTTTGTAGATGTGGTGGTTGAGGGGAGAGGGTTGAGCAAGGACGAGGTCAGGGAACTGGCTACCGGGCAAATTTATACTGGTACCGAAGCCAAAGAGTTGGGTCTGGTTGATGCACTAGGTGGCTTGGACACAGCCATGGATTTGGCTATGGAACTGGCTGATGTCGAAGTTGCGAGAGTGGAGTATTATAAACCACCTAGAGTAACACTATGGTCGCTATTAGGATTTGCTGATGCTATACGAGTGAGACTGTCAGGATTGAGCGCACAGGATATAATTTTATTGGAAATCTTAAACCATAACTATAGCCAACCGCTATTTCTATATCAAAGCTAATGGGACAATTTCGCTTTCTTACTGGTGGAGAATCACACGGAAAGGGGTTGGTAGCTATAGTGGAAGGAATGGTGGCTGACCTTCCCCTGGAAGAGGGGTATATCAAGAAGGAGCTGAAGCGTCGCCAGCAGGGCTACGGACGTGGCCCCCGTATGAAGATTGAAGAGGATAAGGCGGAAATTATGGCCGGTGTTCGCTATGGGCTTACTACGGGTAGCCCCATCACACTCTTTATCAACAACCGGGATTGGCAAAACTGGCAGGAACAGCTAAGCATTTCTCCGGTAGAGGAAGAAGCCAAGTCTGTAACCTGTCCTCGACCGGGGCATGCCGACCTGGCAGGAGTGACTAAATATGGACTCAAGGATATCAGGCCAATTATAGAAAGAGCCAGTGCCCGGGAAACAGCCGCCAGAGTCGCTGTCGGAGCTATAGCCCGAAGATTCCTGGAGGAGTTTGGAATTGCCATTCATAGCTACACTGTGGCAATTGGACAACATCACTTGGAACGAGATGAAGCAAGCTCTATAGACTGGCAGCAAGTAGAAGCTTCCCCGGTTCGTTGTGTCCATGCCAAACTAGAAAAGAGGATGATGACAGCCATTGATGAAGCCAAAGCCAAGGGAGACACGTTGGGTGGTATTTTTGAGGTGGTTGCTACTGGCGTCCCCATCGGCCTGGGCAGCCATGTTAGCTGGGACCGCCGTCTCGACGGCAGGATTGCTCAAGCCATAATGAGCATCAATGCCGTGAAAGGGGTGGAAATTGGAGTAGGATTTGCTTTAGCCGAACTTAAAGGCTCTCAAGCTCACGACGTTATAGAACCAAATTCATGTAGCAAAGCGAAAGGGCTTCCCTGGCGACATGCCAGTAATCGTGCTGGAGGTATAGAAGGTGGTATAAGCAATGGCGAGGACATAATAGTCCGGGCGGCAGTCAAGCCTATTGCTACCCTAGCCAGTCCTTTGCCTTCTATAGACCTTCGCAGTGGTAAGAAGGTCGAGGCTCACTACGAGCGCAGCGATATTTGTGTTGTCCCGGCTGCCGGAGTAATCGCCGAAGCCATGCTGGCTATTGTTTTAGCCGATGCTTGCTTGGAGAAATTCGGCGGCGATAACTTAAAGGAGACCCTGGCAAATTACCGTAATTATTTACGCAGCATATCTTAATTGAGCGACTATTTTCTTATGGCAAACGAAGAATTATCAGCGAAAGCGAAAATTTGCCCGAAGAGGTCTCTGGAGAGGATAATGGCTCTTTGTCAAATGTTATGGAAACAGCTACGAGATGGTATAAACCCCAGCAGCATTTTTCTCCAGTAGACCTCTGCTTTTCTCAGTCCGTAGAAGACGCTCTTCAGCATCTTGATCTTGGTATTACAGCCTTCGGTAAAGCCATTAGTTGTCCTCCTATCAAAGTAGTTCAGTAACCGTGGCGATATAACCTCACCGAACTACAGCAGGGACAAACAGGGTTTCTTTCTTTAGTCTTTACCTCTACTATTATCCTCCCTTCCCTCTCAGCTACCATTCCCCCCTCGCATCCTTTAAGCCCCAACAAAATTGTGGTACCATTTTCCTGGCTTTTAGCCATCCGTGGTAAGTCCTCCTTTCTTTCTCTGGAGTTCTTACCACCTTATCTCCTTTCCACAACTTTTAGAATACAGCCCCTATTGTAGAGTGTATACAATATGTTATTAGTTGACACTACGGAGGAAACCGCTGGTAAATGAAGTCGTTTAGCAGATTGAATCGTCATAGGGAAATTGCAATTTTTTGCATTTTCGAGTATAAGTGTAAGCACTCTTATGACTACTGTTCTGCGCGTAAGAAATCTGACTAAACAATACAACAATCTTACAGCGGTAAATCGCATTTCTTTTGAAATCAAAGAAGGTGAGATTGTTAGCCTGCTGGGTCCTAACGGGGCTGGCAAGACTACAACTATCCAGATGCTCCTCGCCCTCGTTTCTCCCACGAGCGGTGATATTGAAATTTTTGGCAAAAATCTCAAGGAGCATCGCGAAGAGTTGCTTTCTCTGATGAATTTTACTGGTCCTTATTCTCTTTTGCCCTATAATCTTACTCCCAAGGAAGGGTTAACTGTGTTTGCGCTGCTTTATGGGGTACGGGATTATAAGGAAAGGGCGAAGTCCCTTCTTGATGAATTTGGTCTTGCTGGCTTGGCTAATAAAAAGATAGGCCAACTTTCTTCAGGTGAGCACATGCGTCTCGGCGTAGCTAAGGCGTTTGTTAACAATCCCAGGCTTCTTTTACTTGATGAACCCACTGCCTCCCTTGATCCAGCCATTGCCCAAGGGCTGCGGGCTAAAATCTTGAAACGCGTCCAGGAATCAAGCGGCGCTGTTCTCTGGACCTCCCATAATATGCGAGAAATAGAAAAAGTATCGGATAGAATTGTTTTTCTTTCTCGGGGACAGATTATAGCCGATGCTACTCCCAAGACCTTAAAGAAACGCTTTGGTCAGGAAGATTTAGAAGATATTTTTATTACTATTGCCCAAAACCCAACCAGCAAATCTCTATGAACTTACTGCACATACTAGGTATATTCTACAGAAACATAGTTATTATCCGGCGAAGTATACCGAAACTATTCTCGCTTTTTGGTTTTATTACTGTTGAATTATTTCTCTGGGGATTTATCACTCTCTGGGTGGAAACTGTTGCTCCGGCTGACGGCAATTATGATTTCATGTTGCTTATTCTCAGCGCCTTTATCTTTTGGTCCATGTTCGACCTCTCCCAGCGGTCTTTTGGTGTTTCTTTTTTGGAAGAGGTATGGTCGCGCAATATCATCAATCTTTTCGCCTCTCCAGTAAAGGTGAGTGAACTGATTCTAGGATTTGCCCTGATAGGTGTTGCTCAAGTTTTGCTGGCTTTCTTTTACGTCACTCCTCTGGCTTTCTTGCTCTACACTCTCAAAATCTGGGACTTGGGGCTTTACATTATCCCCTTTTTTGTGAACATTCTTGTTTTTGGCTGGGTGCTTGGTGTGGTGACCATCGGGCTCGTTGTCCGTTTCGGACCGTCAGCCGATATTTTGGCTTTCTTCATTCCTTTTCTACTGCTGCCTTTTTCCGCAGTATATTATCCCATATCTGTATTTCCTCCTTTATTGCAAAAGCTCACCTTTGTTCTGCCAACCAGGCATATGTTTGAAGGTATGCGTATAGCTATAACCGAGGGAATAGTTCCCCTGCATAATGTGTTTTGGGCAAGTGTTCTGAACTTAATCTGCGTTCTTCTGGGGTTTCTCTTCTTGTATTGGATGCTTCGCCTTGCCCGAACGAAGGGATATCTCAGCCGATTAGTCCAGGATTAAACTTGTGCTTCTGTCTCCCATGGCAGTAGCAACCCTCATTGGAAAGTGCCAGCCGAAATTCAAGCTCTCAACGCGTGATTTACAAACAATTGCAAACAATCAAGTGCAAATCTGAGTCTTGCTCTAATCTGGCTTTTTCAATATACTGACAGAGATAACTGGATGAAATTGGACAGGCGAATAAGCAATCTCTGTATCACAGGTTTCTCGGGCACTGGTAAATCTCTGGTGGCTGAAGAAGTAGCGCGGAGATTAGATTGGGATTTTCTTGATACCGATGACGAGATAGTTAGACAAACGGGGAAACCTATCGCCGAAATTTTTCGTCAGGATGGGGAGGGTAGGTTCAGGGAATTGGAACGGCAGACGATTAGAAAAGCTTGTCAGCAAAGGCGGACAGTTATAGCTATCGGTGGTGGTGCCATAGTTGACCCGCAAAACTATGAGTTGCTTGCCAAAACCGGGCTAATTGTTTGCCTGGAGGCTAAACCTGAGACAATCTATGAGCGCTTGTTCCGTGAGGCTCCTTACAGTCCTGAGACCGAAGTTCGCCCCCTTTTGGCTACCGATAATCCTTTGGAACGCATTAAGCAACTTAAAGCCTCCCGGCAGCCTTACTATGCTGAAGCGGATTGGACAATCCATACTGATGGTTTGAGTGTCAGTGAAGTGGCAGGGGAGGTAATAAGGGCATGGGGATTGCTTCGTCACATGCATCCTCACCTTAATCCTCTCCCATCAAGGGAGAGCAGATTAGGCTCGCAGCTAAAAGCTAATGATGACGTCGCTTGCCTGGTAGAAACTGCGACTCAGAGTTATCCTGTCTTTGTTGGCTATGGTTTGTTGAATAAAATCGGTGGGAAGATGAGGCAGGCTGCTCTATCTGGCAGAGCCACCATAATTAGCGACAAAAATGTCTTCTCTATTTATGGCAGCAAAGTTGCGGAAATTCTCGAGGGCGCTGGTTTTGCGGTTAATTCCTTTGTAGTGCCGCCGGGCGAAGAGACGAAAAATATGGGCTACGCTGTCAGGATTTATGATTTCCTTGTCGAGCATCGAGCGGAGCGAGATGATGTTATCGTCGCTTTGGGTGGGGGCATGGTAGGCGACTTAGCTGGTTTTGCTGCTGCCACCTTTTTGCGGGGCATATTCTGGGTACAGGTGCCGACCAGCTTGATAGCCATGGTGGATGCCAGCATCGGGGGTAAGGTCGGAGTTAACCATGCTGAGGGCAAAAACCTTATTGGTGCCTTCTATCAGCCTACCCTGGTTTTGGCTGACCCTCAGACTCTTACCACCCTGCCTCAGCGTGAACTGGTCTCAGGCTGGGCTGAGGTTATTAAGCACGGTATGATTCTGGACAAAGAATTCTTGGAGTTCTTAGAGACTAATATAAATAAACTTCTGAAGCTAGAGCCGGAGGCGCTCGCCCAGGCAGTAGCCCGTAGTGCTGCTATCAAGGCACAGGTGGTCAACCAGGATGAAAAAGAAAGGGAAGGAAAACGCACTATCTTAAATTACGGACATACCATTGCTCATGGACTAGAGGCGGCTACCCAGTATAAGCGATTTCTTCATGGCGAAGCAGTGGCCATTGGCATGATGGGAGCCGCTAAGCTCAGTCAACGGTTAGGCCTTCTGCCTGCAGCGGCAGTGGAACGCCAACAAGCCCTATTACAGAAATTTGGCTTACCCACGGCCTTCTCTGGCTTAGATTTAACTGAGATAACGAGAGCTATGGAATTAGACAAGAAGACCAAGGGAAAAGCAATTCGTTGGGTACTGTTACAGGATATCGGTAAAACAGTAATTCGTAGTGATGTGCCTCAGCAGGATGTGCAAGCCGTTCTCCAAGAGTTGACAGAGCTGTGACCTATTTGTTCAATTGAAGGCAAGCCCTTTTATAAGCTATAATGGACAATTCAGAAAAGGAGACTATCCTTGCTTAAAAGCCATAACTGTGGAGAATTGAAGGAAAACCATGCCGGGCAGATGGTAACTTTAGCAGGTTGGGTACATCGGCGTCGTGACCATGGTGGAAAGGTATTCATTGACCTGCGTGACCGGGAAGGTATAGTTCAGGTAGTGTTCAATCCCCAGGTCTCACAAGAAGCATACCAGGTAGCTGGTTCGCTCCGTAGTGAGTATGTAATCCAGGTTACAGGAGAAGTTGTTCTCCGCCCTGAAGGGACGGAGAATCCCAAACTGCCTAGCGGAGATATTGAGGTCATAGCAAAAAAAGCTGTTATTCTTAATCCGTCGAAAACGCCGCCATTTTACATAAGTGAAGATGAAGATGTTGAAGAGTCGCTTTGCCTCAAAAACCGCTACCTGTATCTGAGAAGACCGAGGATGAAGGATAATCTTCTCTTACGCCACAGGGCAATAAAGTTTATTCGTGATTTCCTCGACGCCAGAGGGTTTGTTGAAATTGAAACACCTATTTTGATTAAAAGCACACCAGAAGGAGCCCGGGACTATCTTGTGCCTAGCCGTATCAATCCCGGCAAGTTTTATGCCCTTCCTCAATCTCCACAGCAACTCAAACAAATCCTCATGATAGCTGGGTTTGATAAGTACTTCCAGATAGCACGGTGCTTCAGGGATGAAGATCTTAGGGCGGATCGCCAGCCTGAGTTTACCCAGCTTGACATGGAAATGAGTTTCATCGGAGTAAAGGATATATTACAGCTTATGGAGGAACTTTTTACTTCGCTTGTGGAGACAGTTAGACCTGATATGCGCTTACTAAAGCCCTTTCCCTACCTCTCCTATAAAGAAGCGATGGAGAAATATGGTACAGATAAACCAGATATCAGGTTTGGTCTGGAGATTAAGGATATATCTGATATCGCCGCTGGCATCGACTTTCAAATCTTCCGCTCAGTCCTCGACCGTAATGGCAAGGTGAAGGGGATATGTGTTCCCGGTTGTGGTCATTATACTCGTCATCAACTTGATGCTTTGATAAATTTCGCCAAGAGCTGTGGTGCCCAGGGTTTAATGACCATAGCTTTCACAGGCGGGGCAATAACTTTGGATGAGGTGAAATCGGCGGCTGCTAAATACTTAACTCCTAACCAATTGGAAGAAATAGCTGGTAGATTTGAGGCAAAGCCTGGCGACCTTTTACTTATCGTGGCTGATAAGCTGAATGTAGTTAACAAGACACTGGATGAGTTACGACGCGAGATGGCACAGCGGCTTAATCTAACTGATGCTGACCAACTGGCTTTTACATTCATAGTTGATTTTCCTTTTTTGGAATGGAATGGGGAGGAGAAGCGTTGGGAACCAATGCACCATCCTTTTACTGCTCCTCGTTGGGAAGATGTAGCGCTTCTTGATACAGAACCAGATAAGGTTTATGGACAACATTATGATGTAGTGTGCAATGGTTGTGAACTTGGCAGTGGCAGTATCAGGATTCATAATCGACAGTTTCAAGAAAAAATATTTAACCTCCTGGGTTACAGTAAAGAGGAAACAGAAAGCCGATTCGGAGGCTTATTAGAGGCACTGGAATATGGAGCACCGCCCCATGGCGGTATTGCCATAGGACTGGACCGCCTGGTAATGTTATTTGCTGGGGAGAGGAGCATAAGGGAGGTTATTGCTTTTCCTAAAAATCAGAATGCCGTTGATCTCATGCTGGGCAGCCCTTCCTATGTTGAGAAACACCAGCTTGACGAATTAAATCTCAAGCTAAAGTGTGGAATTCTGCGACCCAAAGAGAAGGAGTATGGTATATGAAAGTAAGCACAGAAAATTTGGGAGGTTGTCAGGCAGTTCTTACTATTGAGGCTGAAGCCAGTGAGTTAGATAAATCGCTGAATGAAGCTTATCATCACTTGGTTAACGAGGTGTCCATACCAGGTTTTCGTAAAGGGAAAGCGCCGCGGGCTATTCTGATGCAGCATGTAGGAAAAAAAAGTTTGTTAGGAGAGGCATTCGAGCATCTTATACCCCAGCTTTATAAACAAGCAATCGAGTCTCAAGAACTCGAACCTATTGCTAGGCCTGAAATCGAAATTATTCAAACTGAGCCTTTGGTTTTCAAAGCCAGGGTGTCACTCAAACCTGAAGTTAAGCTTGGCGATTACCATAGCATAAAGCTGAAACCAGCTCCCGCAGTAAAAATTGCCAGGAAAGAAATCGCTGCTGCCATGGAAGAATTCCGGGCAAGACAAGGAACGTGGGTGCCTGTGGAACGCCCTGTCGAGTTGGGTGATTTAGTTACCATAGACGTCGAAGCCAATGTTGATGGTAAACCCTGGTTAAATCACAAGGGTGTATCATACGAGGTGGATAAAAATTCAAGTTCGCCTGTGCCTGGCTTTGCCTCTCATTTGCAGGGCGCTGAAAAAAACAAAGAAGTGACTTTCAGCTTGACTATCCCTGGTGACTATCCCATTAAAGAATTGCGCGATAAGGAAAGCTATTTTAAAGTTACTGTTAGCGAAATCAAAGGGAAGCAGTTGCCAGAGCTCGATGATGAATTTGCCCGGAGCGCTGGCTATGAAAACCTGGCGAATATGAAGAAGAAAGTGGCTGCTGATTTAAGAGCCCAAGCTGAGGCCAGTAATCGCTCGGAGTTAAGACAAAAGGCGCTTGATGCTCTGGTGGAAATCAGCGAGGTAGATTATCCCCTTATTCTGGAGGATGAGGAAATCATGGGACTTCTTAGAGATGAGTCGCAGCGCCTGGGTTTCACAGAACTAGCAGAGTATCTAAAGAGAAGTAATAAAACGGAAGAAGAACTTAAACAAGAACTGCGCCCTATAGCGAAAAAGCGGCTTATTCGGAGCCTTGTTCTGGAGAAATTAGCTGAGGAGGAAGAGATTGAAATTAGTTCCTCAGAGGTAGATAATAAAGTAAGTGAGATTGCCAATAGTGCTGAGGATAAGGAACAGGCGGCGCAGTTTTTCTCTCTGCCTCAAGTAAGGCAATCAATTGAACAGTCTCTGCGTACGCAAAAGACAATGGACAGACTATTGCAAATAGCTATTGGCAATGGCGAAGTTACGACAAAGGAGGAATAATGGAAACAGTAGCTCAGGTAGTAATTCCTACAGTGACCGAGACCAGTGCTCGGGGCGAACGTATTTTTGATATATATTCTCTTTTGCTCAGAGAGCGAATCGTTTTTTTGGGCACACCGATTAATGACCAGATAGCTAATCTTATTATTGCGCAGCTCCTCTATTTGGAGAGGGAAGACCCGGAAAAAGATGTAAACCTTTATATTCATTGTCCTGGTGGCGTTATCAGCGCTGGTTTGGCTATCTATGATACTATGCAGATTCTTCGCTGCCCTGTATCCACTATTTGCGTTGGTTTAGCAGCTAGCATGGGTACCTTGCTTCTTTGTGCTGGAAGCAAGGGAAAAAGGTATGCTTTACCCAATTCAACTATACATCTCCACCAGGCAGTTGGAGGTGCCCAGGGACAAGCGGCGGATATCGAAATCGCCGCCAGAGAAATTATGAGGATGCAGGAAATGATACGCAACATCATAGCTAAGCATACTGGTCAGCCAGTAGAGAAGATTGCCCACGACACAGACAGAGACTTCTATCTTAGCGCTGAGCAAGCAGTGGAATACGGCATTATAGACGAGATACTTAGCAAACCAGCCAAAAAATAAAATGGCTGCGCTACCTCTCCTTTCAAAAGAGAGGGGTTTCATAAGACCTTAGTTTTCTGTTTTTACTGATAGGATGATAATCGGGATGCCAGACTGGATAGGGGCAAGTGCTGCGGTTTATACCGCAGATGAAGCGTTTGGTGGGTTGGGTAGAGGAGGCTTGATTGCCGTCATTGTTATTTCCGTGATTGCTATTGTCACCTTCGTATGGATATTCCGTGAGACAGGAAGGAGGGATTAAGTAATTTATATTAACCCAATTGGGCAGCTTCCTCTCTAGCCAGGTGTCGAATCCTTTTATGGATTTCCAGCGCGGGAGTTATATCCTTTGCTCCAGCTAACCAGTGAAACCACATTCTATCCTCTGAACCTCCAGTCTCCTCCCTTTCCTTAACCACCCTTTCGACAATGTGACGATCACCTTTCTCCCAGGCTTCCAGGACCAGCCATAAATCAGCCAAGCTTACCGATGCCAGCCCTAGAGTGGAATGGGGCAAAGCATATTCGTTCGCATTGAAGGCAATGGCTAAGCCGCCTGCTTTGTTCACAGTGCGAAGCATTTTGAAATCTGTGATGCTATCCCCTATCGCTGCCCAACTAGAAAGTGGTTGTCCCATCCTGGCGCTAAAGCTTTCCAATGCCTCTACCTTGCGTCTCCCCCCTACTGGTTTCACCTGACTTATAATTCTTCCCAAACCTGTTTGAGGCAACTTCTGCGCATAAAAATAGTCCAGGCATTCCCTTATTTTGGTATCGTCAACAAAAGGATTAAGCTTTACAATTTCGCGTTCTGTCTGCTCCAGTAAGATAGATTCATCGTGGCTTAATAGTTGGCGAAGCTGGGTTAGGGGAAAGGAAGTGCAAGCTACATTCTCACTAGATATGCCCAGTCTCTGTGTGATGGTGAAGGCATATTGTTCATAACTGGTACTAATGCAAAATATGTACCACCCTCGAGATTTGAGTTTGGAGATTAATTCAGCGGCTCCTGGGGTTAATCCGGCTTTCTGTCCCATGGCAGCGATTTGCTCCTCTTCTATTCCGTGATAAGCAAGGAAAGGGGCAATGAGAGCAAGTGTATCTCCTGGCTCATAGTCAGGCCGACCCTCAAGAGTCAACAGATCATCATAGCGGCTGATGATTTCGAAAATTTTGCCGCCACAGGGGAATAGTTTCATCAGTTCGTAGGCATTATCTTGGGGAGCTAGAGGCCCTTCGAGATCAAAGCAAATCAGGTTCATTCCAGACTTTTCTTCACCTCCTCATCTACTTTACCGCTAAGGTCATAGCCGCTGATTAATCTTCCTTGTTTATCGATTATTTCCCTATTCTGTATGCCGACCTCACCCCTGCCCAGAGATTGTAATGTCAAGAGGATAAGAGGGAATTCTCTAGCAAGTTCGTGCTGGCGGATAAGCCGAAACAACATCTCTTTATCATCATTGCGCCAGTGTTCAGCAAATGGTGCATCCTTAATAGAGAAGAGGCAATAGCTAACTACCGGCCCCCTGTCTAGTTCGGGAGTAACCAGGTGCATCATTGCTCCGCCTGTGTCGGCTTTATTTTGTATCAACGTCCAGATCACCTCCTGCCAACTACCTGTAGGCCCGCCGGGAGGTGCAGGATGAAGATTAATCATATCGTATTTCTGGCATAGCTCTTCACTCACAATGAGCATATAGCCGGCAAGAACACAGAGGTCGGGGGCAAACAATTCAATTCTGTTGTTTACCTCTCTATCATATTTGATGCGCCAATCTTTTTCTTCTACGCCAGTCCTGAACCTTTTGTGGGATAAGCAGACCAGAGGAATGTTGTAACTCCGAACAAGCTCGAAGAACAGGTCGCTTTCCTTTGCCTCGCCTGGTTCTCGGTTGCTAAATACGAAGCCAATTTTCACATTGATATCGCCGCTGCATGTCTTATCCTGCACAGCTTGCAAAAGCTGTCGGGCAGCTTCATCTCTTCCCGTGGAAAACCAACCAATGTTTAGCAAGGGCATGCTTTTCCCTCCGTATTTATGTCATTTTGAGCCCTTCGCTTTTTTGTCATTGGCGAAGCAGTTTTCTGTTGCTCAGGGTAAACTCCGTGACAAATCTCCCAATACATGTTTTCTCATCCTGGCCCACATGCTGGCAAAATGAGCTAAATAGCTGGATTTTTGCCCGAATATTTTGCCCTGAGCTAAAGAATTGAGGAAATCGTCAGGTCCATTGAATTCGGGCATTTCAACATATGCCCGGCCAATTTCGCCTAAAGTGTGGGCATCGCTACCAGCGCTGGCAGCCTTTCCCTGCTCTTTAGCTAATTTCCATGCTCTGGCATTGCTATTGGAAAATGGTGTGCGAGAATTAAAGGTTTCGATGATATCGACCCGGGATAAAATCTCTGCTGAGGTTAGAGGGTTAGACTTCCACGACAGCGACCTGCCAAATGGGTGGGGAATGGCCACTAGACCGCCCTGGCTTCTAATTCGAGATATTGTTTCTTGGGGAGACAGTCCACGGGGGACTTCTTTATTAAGAAAGAGTCCCATTATTTCACCCACAGGTGTTAAGATCTCCTCAGCTATGATTACTTTAAGCGGAGCGATTTCCTTTAATTTTAAGGCGCCAGCAATGGTGTTGTGGTCGGCTACAGCAATACAATTTATGCCTATTTTTAGGCAGTGGTCAGCTATTCGCTCTAGAGGCGTGAGACAATCTATGGAATAGCAGGTATGGACGTGTAAATCAGCTTTTATCAACTAGCTTACCTAATCTTGTTGTTGTCTATTGACCATTCTGGGCGACCAAAGGATCTGCCTCTTTGCCTGTTATCTGATTATAGCAGATTCCTTAAGCTTTGAGGCTAAATCCGGTCAGCATCGGTGCTGATAAGTAAGAGGTGAGTCAAGCAGTATTAACCTGCTTTCTCTTGATATTCCCCGGTGCGTGTATTAACCTTGATTATGTCGCCTGGATTAATGAAGAGAGGAACCTGAATGGTTATCCCTGTTTCCAGCTTAGCTGCCTTAGTGCCTGCGGTTGCTCTGTCTCCTTTGAAACCAGGTTCTGTTTCTATGACCTGAAGCTCCACAGAATTAGGTAGCTCTATAGCCACTATGTCTGTCTTGCTGGTTAGAACCTCTAGCGGCAGTCCTTCTTTTAGGTAATTTGTGCCCTCTCCTATTTGAGCAGAAGTTAACATAATTTGCTCGTAACTCTCATTATCCATGAAATAATAAATGTCGCCATCGTTATAAAGGTACTGGACGGGACGGTGTTCTAGAAATACTGGTGTGACTTTGTCTCCGGATTGGAAATTCCGCTCGGCGACATTCCCGCTACGAACATCACGAAGTTTCAATTTGACTATAGGCTGCCTTTGTTGCATCTTAACGTGTTGATATTCCAGAATCTGATATATTTCGCCATCTAATTCTATGGCAGCTCCCTTTCTCAATTCTCCAGCATCAATCATTTAGTAACCTCCTGGTTAAGTATTCAGCCCTCAGCTATCAGCTGGCAGCATCCAGTTTTTGCATCAATCTCGTAAGCATACGTTTTACTTCCGTTACTTGGTTATTCAACTCTTCATGAGTTTTTGTACCCAAGTATTTCAGGTCTTGGGCCAGAATCAGGTAATATTCAGTTTCGCTAGCGCTCCTTGAAGCAATTTCTAAAAAGCGGGCGAACTCGCGATTTCCATTACACCCGCATCCCTCTGCAATATTTGCCGGAACTGATGAAGCAGCTCTTCGAAGCTGACTTATCAATCCGTAGGTTTCTTCTCGAGGAAAGAGCGGTGTAATCTTATATACAGATAGTGACAACTCATGGCTTTTTGCCATACCTTCAAGCTTTTGAAATTTCTCATCGCTAAGCTCTTGATGGACACTTGCCAGTGTTCGGTATATTACTGATTGCTGCTAACTGAAAGCTGAAAGCTATTTTTCTCTGCCTTGGTCAGCACTCTGGCCTTGCCATTTTCCAAAACTACCATATCCTCAATTCTAACACCACCTTGTCCCTCAAGATAAATTCCCGGTTCTATAGTAAAAACCATGCCATCTGCAAGTGAATTAGAGGAATTGGGACTAAGTGTGGGAAGTTCATGCACCGCTAGTCCAACACCATGTCCCAGACCATGTCCAAAGGCATCTCCGTAACCAGCTTCTTCAACAATGCTTCGCGCCAATCGGTCTGCCTGTGAAGCATCCATGCCCGATTCAATTCCCTCTATAGCAGTAATCTGTGCTTTGAGAACTATATCATAAATTTCCCGTAGGATTTTATCTGTCTTGCCCAAGAGCAAGGTGCGGCTGAGGTCGCTACAATAACCGTTAGTTCTGGCACCCATGTCAATCAATACTGGTTCACCAGGGTGCATTATTTTTTCCGTAGGTTGAGCGTGGGGCAAAGCTGAATTGGTGCCTGAAGCTACAATGATTTCAAAGGGGATGCCCTCACTGTCTTCTTGACGAAGAAATTTTTCTATCTGCCATGCCGCCTCCTTTTCTGTTATGCCGGGGCGGATTATTGCTTTGGCCTGTTCAAAAGCGGCGTCAACTAGAGCTACTGCCTTGGTGATGAACTCCAGCTCTTGAGGCTCTTTTATGCAGCGAAGCTGCTCTACTATGTCGGTGGTGGGCACAAGCGAAAGGTCAATTTGCTTGGTCTTTATTGTCTCGTTGAGCTTGTGGTGAGTATTGTAGGAGATGTAGTTTGACTCGAAACCTAATTTGTGCCACCTGAAATCAGAGGCCAAATCAGGAAGCCAATTACTCAACTCTCGTTTAGCCTGGATAATTTCAAAATCTGGTGACTCCTTCTTGGCTTGCTCCACATAGCGAAAATCGGTAGCCAAAATATTCTTTTTCTCCGAAATAAGGAGCCATCCTGATGAGCCGGTAAATCCGGAAAGGTAGCGGCAGTTCTCTGGCTGAGAAAGCAAGAGAGCATCTAGTTCCTTTTCGGAGATCGCCGTTCGCAGCTTCTGCAACCTCTTTATTCCCGACTTTCTTCCCGGGTCACCGATAATTCTATTCTTCATTTCGAGCCTCTCTTTACCCATGAAATTTTATATCTTGTTTCGCTAGGCTGATTACAATCCCAGTATCAAGTATGCAATCCCGAAATAAACCGCCACGCCGAATATGTCCATGATCGTAGTTATAAAAGGGGCAGAGACCAGAGCAGGGTCAATCTTGAGTAAACGGAAGATGAATGGTAAGGCTCCGCCTGTCAGGGTTGCCACCACAGAGATAGCCACCAGCGTCGTGCTTACTACTATGGCTACTTTGAGGTTCCCGCTGCCGATCATGTAAGACCAGCCCAGGGCAACTGCACCAAGGATAATGCCCAGGAGGGCACCTATCCCGACTTCTCGCAGGATCACAGCTAGAGCCCGTCTTGGGTTTACCTCCCCGGTAGCTAGTCCTCGAATGACGACGGTGGCAGATTGTGCTCCTACGTTTCCGCCGGTGCCAATCAATAATGGAATAAAGGCAGCCATTATCAATAACTCGCCGAGCAACTCTTGCTGTCGGGCGATAATAGCTCCGGTAACTGTGTTCACCACGATAAGCAAGAAGAGCCAGGGGGCTCGGCGCCGGACAACACTGAGGATACGGCTGGTAAAGTAACCTCGCTCTGTACCAGGTACGGCACCGAAGCGATAGATATCCTCGGTAGCCTCTTGCTCGATGATGTCCGCTACATCATCATAGGTGATGATGCCGACCAGACGCTGTTCGGCATCGACTACCGGAATTGCCAGAAGATCGTGCTCACGGAGTTCCTTGGCCGCCTCCTCCCGGTCAGCATGGGTGAAGACGAACGAGGGGTTTGGCTTCATGATGTCGGCCACCCTGACATCCGGGTCAGCAATGACCAGGTCTTTGAGTGAAACAGTGCCTATAAGATGGCGGCGGCGATCCATGACGTAGCACTCGTAGACAGTCTCCCGGTTGATGGCCAGCCGCCGGACCCTTTCCAGAGCCTGTGCCACAGTCATATCGCTGTGTAAGTCTACGAATAGAGGAGTCATCTCACGCCCGGCTGTTCCTTCCTCATAACCTAACAACTGCATGGTGACACGGCGCTGGTCAGGCGAGAGTATCTGTAGCAGCCTGCGGGCTACCTTGGCGGGCACCTCGTCAAACAGCTCCGTTCGGTCATCAGGTGGCATCGCTTCGAGGAAGCTTCTGGCTGCTTGGTCACTGAAAGCTTCAAGCAGTTGGTTCTGGAAAGCTCCATCCACATAGTCGAAAACAGAAATAGCAAGATCCTTTGGGAGGAGGCGAAATGCTATAACTGCTTGGTCTGACGGGATACTGGCTAGCAGGTCGGCGATGTCTGCAGGCTCTGAAGCTGCTAGCCTCTCCCGCAACGCTCTATATTGCTTGTTCTCCAACAGGTCTTTGAATGTGTTTTCATCCAAAGACTCTGTGGGTAGATTCTCTGTAAACTGTTCGCTCATTTTACAGGCAAACAAAAAGCCCCACGTCCGGTGGGACGTGGGGCGCAAACGCCTCCCTCAGATATCTATACTAAGGCAAACCCCACCACCGAACTAAAATGCCAATCTGTCGTCGTTTATGATCTGGGTCTGGTGATGCTCTCGTTTCCATACCTTGTATCTCTTTCCGCGGACGATTATAATCCTCTCGTATAACCATGTCAATACGGCAAAGATTCTCAGTCGCAGTACACAGGCATCCAAACCACTCAGATTCCAACAGGCATAGCCCCCGACCACGATGCGCTTGTTAGGGATAATTAGGTGTCCATTTTGTCTATTTCACAGCACCAGCCCTTTCATTTTACTTGGTGTTCTAGTACTATAACAGGTCACCTGCTTGGAAAGGTTTCTACACATGAATAAGAAGCTACTGATTGGCTTATTAGCTTTGGGAGTTACAATGCTGGTGGTGGGCTTTGTGATACTGTTTGCAGGCTTGCCCTAATTTAATCGCTGTTGCAGCTGGTTGTGCGCTTCTTTAACGTTCCCGGTCGAACGCCGGCGAGTTACCCAAAGATAAATATCGGAATGTTTGTCCTTCTATGGTTATGTGCTAGCTATGTAGATATGGTTGTGTTTGTCGGGTGATGTGTATAATGGTTGAGATTGTTTACTCTTCCCCTTAATCCTTGATTGTTCATGAGAGGCTCTGTCCCTGACTAGTAGACGCGAGTTGATGAAAGGATATAGTTAGCAATCTTCTGAATTGATGCCCAGTCTTGGCTTGTCGGCTCAAATCGCCTATCTATCTGCAGCGTCCATCCATGGAATTCCTTGGCATAGCTGTGAATTGTCAAATTCCCAATCCTTTTCGCCAAATTCTTTACTGATTCATCGTTGGAAAGAACCTCGATTAGCCCGGTATGATGATCGTTACCTTTCCAGGTCACATCTACCACTTTCCCGAACAATGGAAATGTCTTTTTCCTGATTGTCTTGATATCAACTGCCTTGTGGTTTGAGAGAGGTCTCTCGTCTGGTATACCAAGAATGACCCACCATTGAGGAGGGCTTCTGCCACTACTATCTTTTTTCAAGATATTTATCCACCTGATCAGTCCGTCTGGTATGTCTATTATCCCCAAAGAACGTTGATACCATGAGTTCTCTACTTTCTCTTCGGGCCGGCCGCGTTCAGCCAGCTCTGCTCTAATACCCAGGGAGTTGAGGTTTCGAGCAAGATTATCTCTTGTCTTATCACGAAATAGGTCTTTCATGCGCAAGAATCATACCATAGTATATTATAGGCGGCTACCAGGTTATTTTGTTTCCGGAAAACCTGCATTGTCATGTGCCTTAACCGACAAGACCAAGCTAGATTCGTGTGAATTTTTCAACCAGTGGAGCCTTTCCCACAGAGTTGTTATTCGTTTACATTGTCGTCAGCGTCCGCGGCAGCTTCTGTTTTTTACGCTAATTTGGTACGTTCTCCTATATATTCAACACCGGATGTGACTGCTGTTGATACGGAAATATCTTCGCAATTGTATATGCGCTGCCTCATTGATTTAACATAACTTCAGGATAACAAATTGCCCCGTATAGACTACCGAGGCAACCGCGGCATGTTTTTAATCCAGTGGACTGCCATTCAAGTCCTTAGTCCTCTTTTTAGTGATTGAATCTGCCTGGGAGTAAGCTCGCGGATTTCGCCCTCCGGTAGGTTGCCTAATCTAAGGCTACCGAGTCTTATTCTTTTCAATTCCAGGACCTTGTAGCCCAGAGCGGCGAACATCCGGCGCACTTGACGTTTTTTACCTTCGTGAATGGTGATAGAGTAGCTGAAGGGCAGATACTTGCAAGCCTTGACTTCAGCCGGGGATGTTGTGCCGTCATCTAGGTGGATTCCATTTTGCAGCTTCATTTTGTCCTCCGACTTCAGATTTTGTTCTATTCGGACCAGGTATTCCTTTTCCTGTTCAAAACGGGGGTGAGTCAATCGGAAAGTCAACTCGCCATCGTTGGTCAGGAGAATCAAGCCCGTGGAATCCTTATCCAGGCGACCAACCGGGTAAAGGCGGATATGACGGTATTTCTCCGGAAGGAAATCGATTACCGTCTTCTCTCCTCGTTTGTCACTAGTGCTGGAAATAACTCCCTTAGGCTTGTTAAGCATGAGATAAACCCGAGGCTCTGCTGTGACTGAGGTGTGTTTACCATCAATTTTTATAACGTCCTTAACTGGGTCAACCGGCTCAGTGAGGTTGTGGACTATCTCCCCATTAACGGCTATGCTACCTCTCTTGATAAGGGCGGCTACCTGTCTCCGCGAACCGATGCCGGAGCTGGCGAGTAACTTGATTAATGGTTGAGATGGCATTTTTTGGATTTACTCCAATCTGAAATTTATTACCACTGCAAAAAATATTTAGACGAAGGTTAATCCATAGCAAAAACAAATTCAAGGCTGTGCCAGGATTGTACTATTTCCCTGGTACCTTATTCTTGATTTTAGTGTGGTCATGTGCTAACATTCCAAAATCGGAAGCTGAAACTGCGCATGCAATAATAAAAGCAAATTCAAAGTTGTGGTAAAATTGTTGCTGTTTTCAGCGTTATTTAGCTCTTGTTTCGCACGCAGTTGTGTGCTAATTCTATAAAATTAGGAGGTGATATTGTGCAGTCAATAATGAACGAGGCCTCGGTGCAACTGAAAGATAATACCGCCAACCCAGCACCACTTGGGTTGCTGGCATTTGGCATTACCACGGTATTGCTCAATTTGCATAATGCTGGTTTGTTTCCCCTCGATACTATGATATTAGCGATGGGTATTTTCTATGGAGGCCTAGCTCAAGTTATCGCCGGCATTATGGAATGGAAGAAAAATAATACCTTTGGCACCACAGCCTTTTTATCTTATGGCTTTTTCTGGCTCACACTAGTTGGTCTGCTGGTGATGCCTGTGCTTGGATGGGGCGCAACGCCGGAGATTTCTGCTATGGTAGCCTATCTGGTAATGTGGGGAATCTTCACTGGGGTCATGTTCTTCGCGACGTTAAAACTCAACCGTGCCCTTCAAGTCGTCTTCGCTACCCTGACCATTCTCTTCTTTATGCTGGCTATCGCCGACGCTACTGGCAGCACTCTAGCGAAACAAATTGCAGGCTACGTAGGAATTATCTGTGGGCTTTCCGCGGTTTATACCGGACTGGCTCAGGTGATCAATGAAGTTTACAAAAGAACGATATTACCTATCTGTCCCGTCAAACGATAATTTAAATGATTATTTTATGATAGTGTAGTGTTGAGATTTTTGTGGTTAAGCGCAATTTAGTTGCCAGGCAGTTATGAGATCCTATGGCAGCATGCGTAACGGATTAACTGCGGTAGAGAAGAAGGTAAGCGAAGTAGATAGGTAGAAAGGAGCATGGATGAGGCAAGAAAGAGCGGGCGTTATCGTTTTAAAGCAATTGTGAAAAGTATAATTAATGGGAGGATAGGTAATGGCTAAATTTGATGTGTTGAAGCGATGCTCATTGGTGCGGGATCTGAATGATGAGCAGCTCAGAACTATTGCTAATCTAGCTAATGAAGAGACTTATGAGGTGGGGGAACTGCTGGTTAAGCAGGGTAGAAAGGCAGAGAAGCTTTTTTTAATTGAAGATGGGTTGGTGGGGATTTACCTGGAGCTGGGTCCAATAACGCATCGGTTGCTTCAGTCTGCCTCCGAATTTGAAATGGTCGGCTGGACTTCTATGTTGCCGCCTTACCGGGCGCGTGCTAGTGCTAAGGCTATCGAGACTACCAGAGCATTGGCTTTCAGCGCTAAGGGCCTGATTGAGCTGTGTGAGCAGAATCCTGAGATTGGTGCTCAAATCTATCGCAGCTTAGCTGCTCTGATAGCGCTGAGGCTCAATAACGCTTTTATCCAGTTAATGGGTGTTACGTCGCAGGATGCAAATTTGTAATTAACTACGGATGTCTGAGAGCAGGGCAGGGTCGCGATTCTGGATTTGACAGCGGATTGAAGTTAGAAGAACATGGAAAGAAAAAATATTTATTTATAGGAAAGAGAGGTGCTATGCCAGAAGAAAAAATAATTACTTCAGTGATGGGGGAGAAGCGGTTATTTTATCCCCCTGAAGAATTAAGCCGAAAAGCTTATATAAAGAGTATCGATGAATATCGCCAGATATACCAGCGTTCTATAAGTGACCCGGAGGGATTCTGGGGAGAGATGGCAGAGCAAATTGACTGGTATAAGAAGTGGGACAAGGTACTGGTGGAAAATTTCGCAGAAGGTAAACATCAGTGGTTTGTGGGTGGTAAGCTTAATGTCTGTTATAACTGCTTGGACAGGCATTTAGGAACCTGGCGTAAAAATAGAGCGGCATTAATTTGGGAAGGAGATATTGGTGATAGTCGTGTACTGACCTATCAACAGCTGTTCCGAGAGGTATGCCGGTTTGCCAATACCTTGAAGAAATTTGGAGTGAAGAAGGGCGACCGTGTTGCTATCTATCTGCCTATGATTCCGGAGTTGCCTATAGCTATGTTGGCATGCGCGCGAATTGGAGCTATTCACAGCGTGGTCTTTGGGGGGTTCAGCGCCGATGCTTTGCGCAACCGGATACAGGATTGCAATGCTGAGATGCTTATTTGTTGCGATGGCTATTATCGTGGTGGTAAAGTGATGCGGAGTAAAGACAATGCTGATGCAGCACTCGATGAGTGTCCCAGTGTCAAAAATGTGATTGTGGTGAAGAGGACTGACTTGGCGGTAGAGTTAAAACCAAAGCGCGACTTCTGGTGGCATGATGTAGTGACTTCTGAATCTGTCAAGCTGTATTGCGATGCTGAGGAATTAGATGCTGAGGACCCACTTTTTATCCTGTATACCAGCGGCAGTACAGGCAAGCCGAAAGGGGTGTTGCATACCCAGGCTGGATATTTGTTGTATGTTCTCCAGACCATGAAATGGATATTTGATGTTAAAGAGGAAGATACTTACTGGTGTACGGCAGACATTGGCTGGGTAACCGGCCATAGTTATATTGTCTATGGTCCACTGGCGCTGGGGACGACCAGTATGATGTTTGAGGGTGTTCCCAACTATCCACATCCAGATAGGTTCTGGAGTATCGTGGAAAACTATCAGGTGAATGTTTTCTATACGGCACCAACGGCTATTCGGGCAATAATGAGGGAAGGTGATGAATGGCCTAGGAAGCATGATTTAAGCTCGCTGAGGATTCTGGGCACTGTTGGAGAGCCGATTAACCCCGAAGCCTGGATGTGGTATTACAATGTTATTGGTGAGGGCAGATGTCCGGTTGTAGATACCTGGTGGCAGACGGAGACTGGTGGAATTCTTATTAGTCCTTTACCTGGTGCAATACCAACTAAGCCGGGTTCGGCAACGGTACCTTTTCCAGGTATTGAGCCAGCGGTGTTGAGAGAGGATGGTACTCCCGCCGAAGTCAACGAGGGTGGCTACTTAGTGATGAAGCGCCCTTGGCCAGGTCTGATGCGTGGTGTCTACGGTGATCCAGAGAGATTTAGAGAGACTTATTTTACCCGCTTCCCCGGTGTTTACAATACCGGCGACGGTGCCCGGATAGATGAGGATGGCTATTACTGGTTGATGGGGCGTATAGATGATGTCATTAATGTGTCCGGACACCGCTTGGGTACTGCGGAAATTGAGAGTGCACTGGTGTCTCACCCCAAGGTTGCCGAGGCAGCGGTGGTAGGTATAAGTCATGATGTCAAGGGACAGGGTATATATGCTTTTGTGACCTTGAAAGAAGGAGTCGAGGCGTCTGACAATCTTTCGAAGGAACTGGTTGCTCATGTCCGTCGGGAGATTGGTCCCATAGCTACCCCGGACAAGATTCAGTTTGCGGAAGCACTACCCAAGACCAGGAGCGGTAAGATTATGCGGCGGATACTGGTTAAGGTTGCCTCTGGTGCCACTGAATTGGGTGATACCAGTACTCTGGCTGACCCCTCAGTAGTAGAACAACTGCTTGAGGGCAGACAATAGTTCGGACTAAACAGGCACCGCGTATAGCTCAGTGCCATATCCGGTATTTTTCAACCGCGACTAACTGCATGTAGTAAGCGAAAGTTGAACAATTGGTGTAGGGAAACCTCACTCGGATTTTTTGCTTATATGTGGGCCTTGGTACCCATTACTTGTGAAAACTTTAATGTTGATGAGGTGCTTCTGTCATGGCCGGTGCGGTGCATTCCCAAAGTGGGTGCTGGGCTATAAGTTGGACAAAACGGCGTTGACACAAAGGTAAATGCAAGGAATAAGCACCTGATGCCAGGGAAGCTATAGTCCATTATAATTGCTTTCATGGAATATCCATTAATGGACATTTACCACAAACTCCTTGCTGCGTTCGGGCATCGGCATTGGTGGCCTGCTCAGACAAGAGATGAGGTGATCATAGGTGCAATTCTTACCCAGAACGTGGCATGGAAAAATGCAAAGGCAGCTATTGATAATCTCAGGAAGCACAACCTGCTCACTTTAAAGGCAATTCATGAAGTTAGCATTTCAGAAATTGCTACCTTGATCAAGCCGGCCAGGTTCTATAACCAGAAGGCACAAAAACTGAAGTATTTCATAGATTTCCTATTCTACAAATACGGTGGGAATTTGGATGCCCTGTTCTCACAGGATACTGGTGAGCTAAGACGGGAACTCCTCAACATCAAGGGTTTAGGTGAGGAAACAGTGGATTCTATACTGCTCTACGCTGGGGAAAAACCTGTGTTTGTTATTGATGCCTACACGAAGAGGATATTTTCAAGGCTGGGATTAACAGATAAAGAGTGGAGTTACCATGCATATCAGCATTTCTTCATGGAGCGCCTGGTTAAGGATGCGAAATTATACAGTGATTACCATGCTCAAATAGTGCATCTAGGGCATGTGTATTGTAAAAAGCATGAACCTAAGTGCACAGAATGTCCTTTGAATAAGCTTTGCCGGTCTTGTGTACCCAATCCTCCACTGGAATACTTGAAAGTAGTTGAAGTGTAGGAGTTAGTGGAGATATTTCGGTGGAGGTTGGAAGAGGAGAGCACTCAACTAAGTAAAGATAAGAGGACTAAGCTGGCGGAAGAGATCGGTGATGTCGTGATTTATCTAGCTAACCTGTCAGACAAATTTGATATAGAGCCATTAACGGCTGCTAAGAAAAACTCAAGCTAAATGAAGCAATATATCCCAGTCATATTACCTGAGGTAGTGTTAGGAAGTATTCAGAATATTAGGCAAACTTGAGCCAATAATTAGAAATGGGAGACGATGTGAGGAGATTTGAACTACTAAAAAGTTCCTGACTCAAGCGCCGGATGCCGTTTTCAAATTGGCTGTAGCTATAATTTATTACCAATACACGAACTTAGGGATGTTTGATTCTTGTGCACTGCAACCATACAACCCGCGAAGAGTTCGCAAGCATTCTGCCAGTGCCCAACTCCCCATTACACCGTAGTATTTACGTCGACTCTATACCACAACTAACAATTAGATGTATCCAAGAGCTATAAATACTCCGAAAACGATGACAATTATTCCTGCGATCTGATGGAAACGATACGTTTTCTCGCCCCATAGCATCTTTGAGCGAGCAACAAGTAACCGATAGATAAAAAACTCGCTTTTTAAACTACTGCACACCAGTAAGAACAGACCTGCTAAAATTACTAAAGTCCCCCATAGTAGATGCATCTTTCATCTCCCTTAATAGTTATATCTAAAGTCTTTGTGAATATCCATAATCATTCCTTGAATATGGATTTTAGGTATTATAGCACGGTGGTTGCTATAATGCGTGATATCATTTGCTTAATAATGTGAGAATTACCACTGGGCAAACATCGGGATGAGTATCCTGACTACGTAGGTTTGCCTTTCCGAGGCACCCCACTTAAGCCTACCTCGTAGCTTCTTGCCTGTCAACCATGGTGGGGTATAACAAAGTCAGAGTTGTTGGGTCACTTTCTGATGATTTGAGTAGCGCGTGAATTAGGGCAGCAATTAGGTATTTCAGCCATTTTAACGATAAACCCTGGTCTATTACTTTATGCTTCGCTTAGAAGAAGAGATGTCCCTTAATCGTTGTGCCTGGGTAAGTAACTTTTTCCTCAGTCTGATATTCTCAGGAGTTACCTCAGCCAGTTCATCATTATTTATAAAATCAATGGCTTGCTCCAGGCTCAACTGTATGGGATGTGTCAGCTTTATGGCAATATCGGATGTAGACGCGCGCATATTGGTCTTCCTCTTTTCTTTGCACACGTTGATAGCTATGTCTTGCAGCCGCGAATTTAACCCTACTATCATACCCTCATAGACTAGTGTACCGGGTTTAATAAAGGTGAAGCCCCGCCCCTGGGCATTATTTAGACCATAGGTGACAGCTATGCCCTGTTCTGATGCTACCAGCACCCCGTTACGAGTCGTAATTATATCTCCATAATAAGGTTCATAGCCAAGAAAAGTGGTATTCATGATGCTTTCACCACGTGTGGCGGCAGAGAAAGCATTACGGAAGCCAATGAGTCCTTTTGTAGGCACATGGAATACTAAACGCACATTATCGTGGCCATCATTGTGCATATTCACAAGTTGAGCTTGTCGCTTGCTCAGCATCTCGGTTAAAACTCCAAGATATTTATCTTTGGTATCAATGGTAAGAACCTCCACAGGTTCTACAAGATTACCGTCAACAACTTTGGTGATAGCTTCTGGCTTGGAGACCTCAAATTCGTAGCCCTCCCGGCGCATGGTCTCAATGAGGATAGCCAGATGCAGTTCTCCCCTCCCTTTTACCAGAAAGGTGTCTGGACTATCTGTATCCTGTACTCGGAGGCTGAGATTAGTTTCCAGCTCCCTGTAGAGTCGTGCCCGTAATTGGCGTGTGGTGCAAAAGCTCCCCTCGCGACCGGCAAAAGGTGAGGTGTTTACTCCAATGGTCATCTCTACCGTTGGTTCGCCAATCTCTATGCGTGGTAGAGCTTCAGGCTGCTCCGGGCTGGCAATGGTATCTCCAATGTTGATTTTGTCGATACCGGTCACAGCTACTATATCACCTGCCTCGGCTTCATCTACCTTCAAGCGCTTGAGACCGAGATAGGTAAACACTTCACTAATCTCATAATGAGATACACTTCCGTCAACACCCACACCGACTACCGGGCCGTGTGGAGCAACCTTTCCTCTTCGGATTCTACCAATAGCTATCTTACCTTTATGGCTGTCATAGCCTAGATTAGAAACCAGCATTTGAAATGGCCCACTTTCAATTTGCGGTGGTGGTACTTTTTTCAATATGCATTCGAAGAGGGGAGCAATATCCTTGCCTTTCATGCCCAATTCAGTTACGACAGTGCCTTCCCGTGCACTGGCATACAGCACCGGAAAGTCAAGCTGGTCAGCACTGATAGCTAATTCTAAGAACAGATCCTCGGTAAGTTTTAGCACGTCTGCTATCCGTGAGTTTCGCCTGTCTACTTTGTTGATAACTACAATGGGTTTTATACCCATTTCCATTGCCAGTCGAAGCACAAACTTAGTCTGGGGCATGGGGCCTTCTATAGAGTCCACCAGAAGCAGACAACCATCAGCCATACTTACGACACGCTCTACTTCCCCGCTGAAATCAGCGTGTCCTGGTGTATCAATAATATTGATTTTGACACCCTGGTAAACTACGGCAGCATTCTTAGACCTGATGGTAATACCTTTTTCTAGCTCAAGCGCATTCTGGTCCATTATTAATTCGCCAACCATCTGGTTATTTCGGAAAACCTTGCTTTGTTTGAGCATGGCATCTACTAAGGTGGTCTTACCGTGGTCAACATGAGCAATAATAGCTATGTTTCTTATGTCGCTGCGATAATTCATATATGTTTGCGAAATCCTATACCTTAATTACTATAATTGGCATTATTATGATGTCCAGGAAGTTCAAATGCCAATTCATACTCTTCATGAGGAAGACATTTTAACTGACATATCTTAGTTCGATGTCGAGAGCTATGGCAATGTGCCAAATGAGACTTTATTGCTCCTAGTCTCCATCAAGCAAGATAGCGTTTTGCCTTGTTTAGGTACCAGTTACCTTTTTGTTATCACCCCGCTCATTCTGTATTGCACGCTATCGTAATTGCTGTGAAGAGCGAATGTATCTCTTAGATGGTAAAGGCATTGCGTAATCAAAGTTTTGCAGCCTCCGGTGTTCCAGTAGCATGTTGAGAAGGTGTTCAAGAGCGCGTACCATGGGCGTATCTTCACTTGTCACGAATGTAAATGCGGTGCCTGTTTTGCCAATTCGTCCGGTGCGGCCGATACGATTAATGTAGGCGTCCGTACTGTCAGGCATGTCGTAGTTAACAACGTGCGAAATATTCAGAACATCGATGCCACGGGCGGCAATATCAGTCGCCACCAGAACCTTAAATGAGCCAGCACGGAAGCCATCAAGCGCGGTTCGACGCTGGCACTGAGACATGTTACCTTGCAATGAGGTCGCCCGATAGCCCGCTTTCGTCAGTTGCTGCGTAACATGCGCGGCACGGTGTTTGGTGCGGGTAAAGACAAGTACTGACTCCGTTTCAGTATGGTGTAAGAGTTCTATCAGCAGCGCAGTTTTGCGATGTTGCTTCACGGGATACAGTGTGTGAGACACTGTGGTTGCCGGTGATATGTGACCAATTTGTACCGTGACCGGGTCATGCAGGATTTCTTGTACCAGATGCCGGATATCATCAGGCATGGTGGCTGAGAAAAGGAGTGTCTGCCGCGGCTTTAGCAGACATCTCAAAATATTACGGATGTCGGACAGAAAACCCATATCGAACATACGGTCTGCCTCGTCGATTACAAGGACTTCCAGTTGTGAAAGGTCGATCGTACCTTTCCAAAGATGGTCGAGCAATCGCCCGGGGCAGGCTACTATGATTTCGATTCCATTGCGTAGTCTCCAGGCTTGTTGTTCCATACTCACACCACCGTAGATGGAAATACTTCGCAACCCGGTTTGTTTCCCCAATTCATCTATAGTTTCATATGTTTGCTCAGCCAGCTCGCGTGTGGGCGAGATTATGAGAGCACCTACACGACCTTTTGGGCTTTGCAACAGACGCTGCAGAATTGGCAGCACAAAAGCTGCAGTTTTGCCTGTGCCGGTCTGGGCCAGACCAATGAGATCGCGGCCCTGCATAATGGATGGGATGGATTTAGCTTGGATTGGTGTAGGTGTAATGTAACCGACTGCTTGTACACCAGCCATGACCCTCGGATGAAGATTAAAGATTTCGAAGTTCATTATGTCCCCTTATATCGGGTAGGCTAATACCTTTTCTGCCTACCGCCTCTTTCACCACCGTAGCCACCACCATAGCCACCACCCCTCCTATTATCATGGAACCCACCGTCTCTGTTGCCAGAACGAGGACGTGCCTCATTAACCACAATAGTTCGCTTTCTTAGTACCTTCCCGTTAAGGTCTGTAATTGCAGCTTCAGCCTCAGACTTTGAGGCCATTTCAACAAAGCCAAATCCCTTAGGTTGCCCGCTGAACTTATCGTTCAGGATGCTTGCAGATACCATTTCTCCGTAAGCCAAGAATTCCTTCTGTAATTCCTCTTCGGTCGAGTCATAGGATAAATTACCTACATAGATTCTCATATTAAAACCCTCCTTTTTAAATTACTTAAATCTTAATTACCTGTTTGTTGCATCGCGACTTGCAATGACATGTCACGCCAACACATTTTAAAAACATGCATAACCTGGGTATACCTGGACTATGTGTGCTATTGAAGCTAAGCTAGCGTTATCTACTCAATCCGACCTTATTGTAGCGATCGCTACAATACAACAATCTCTTTTCGCCGAACTTGAAGGAGACTCTGTCTTGCATGCTACACTTAGCATACATACCCGGAAGGTTTAATAGCGTGATGTATAGTTGTCGCCACCGCTTCCACTACGCTGTGCTTTTCTTGCTCGACGGCATTGGGGACAACGCTTAGGTTCATTCTGCAGTCCACGAGAGGAATAGAACTCTTGTTCTCCAGCCGTGAAGATGAACTCTTGCCCACAATCGGAGCATTGAAGTGACTTATCTTGAAAACTCATTGGATAACCTCCTCTTTTTAAATTTTGGTTAGAGTCCGGCTATCCAATACTTAAATAAACCTGCTGATATTCCAGGAAGCTTGTAATAACCTGAACTATTCATATTATACACTAAAGAGAACTCTTTTACAATTCGTCGATTTGAATCATCTAAAATCTAACCCAAGGGGGAGTTATTAAATCACGAAAATCTAACCGAAGGTATTAAGATTTGGCCCGGTTACTACTGCTGTAAAGGAGGTAAAACCGGGCCATGGAAAGGA
>JAGHCA010000036.1 GCA_021160725.1 Dehalococcoidia bacterium
AAAAACTTTCCGCCGCCACATTGCACACAATAGCAGGCTTGCTATAAAACTGCATTTTCACACTTAGCAAGCTCATCTCGCCGGGGGTAGCAGCAATGCCGCTGCCACCCTTCTGGCTCTAAATGAGCTTTGGGAATTGGGGTTGTCGCTTCCTGAGCTAATACAATTGGCATCTGAGTTAGGCTCGGATGTCCCCTTTTTTATCCATAAAGGCACGGCTTTGGTGGAGGGGATGGGGGAAAAGGTAACACCGCTACCACTCTTACCTTCAATCTTCTTTGTGTTGTTGGTGCCGCCATTACCTAAGATCCCAGGTAAAACAAAGCGAATGTATGATAATCTAAGCAACGCTCATTACACCCAGGGTCAGTTTGTGCACAGAGCTTTATCATCTTTGAGGCAAGGGGGATTGATTGACCATCGTTGCATGTTTAATGTTTTCGAAGAGATAGCCTTCACTATCGTCCCCGGGCTGGATAAATATCGAAAGGCTCTGGAAGAAGCTGGGACTACTGAAGCTCACCTCGCAGGCTGCGGGCCATCTCTTTTCACCTTCTTCTCAACGGAGAAAGAAGCTCGTGAGTTGTATTCATGCCTTAAAAAGCAAAGGTTGGAGTGTTACCTGGCATCTTCCTATCCCGGATAGAATCGGGGTTCTTTGGAATTACAGAGGCAGGTAATTCAATGCCAATGGAAAGCTTGAGACAGAACCGATGGCTTAGGATAATATTGTACCTTATCATCCTACTTGCTCTCGGTTTCGGCCTCGCCTACGTGCTTGGATACTTGATAGCCTATCTGAATCTGCCGTTAGAAACACTTGCCACCACAGCTTATCTGGTTGTCTTCATAGTCACCTTGGTATCCAATGCTGCCGTCTTTGTTCCAGTGGCACTCCACATTTCTATAATCCTAGCAGCAGCAGATAAGTGGAATCCTGCTATTGTAGCCCTGGTAGCCAGCGTAGGCGGTACGCTGGGAGAAATAACTGCTTATTATGCTGGATACTTGGGAAAGAGAGTCATACACCTTGAGAACACACCGGGATATAACAGACTTGTAAGCTGGATGAAGCGATATGGCCCTTGGGGCATATTTCTCATCTCTCTTCAACCTATATTGCCGGTTGACATAGCCGGACTTCTGGCGGGGGTGTCTAAGCTGCCACTATGGAAATTTCTCTTGCCTTGCTGGCCGGGGAAAATTATTAAGTATCTTCTGCTTTGCTATCTCGGCACTGTGGTTTTGCGTCTCCTCCCTCCGTTGCCCTTTTAGTTTCCTTGATGAGGAACCTTGTCATGAGAGCCATTCGTTGTTCTGGATATACTCCTTCAGTTGCTGGTGGCGAAGCTAAGACTCAGCATGTGTGCCAAGTGTTTTTCAAAGAGCGGACTAGTTTTTTTTCGCCAGCCCTGGTTTTAACCTCTCCATCTAATTTTGCCTTATGCAATGCATGGAGGACCTGCCCTATTTCTGGCCCAACGGGTATGCCCAGTCTTTTTAAATCTCCCCCGTTCAGAGAAGTCCTTACATAGCGCAGTTTTGTGAGAAATAGCTGGAGGTGCTGATGTACAATAGGGGATTCTGTGGCTATAGCATTTGCCTGTACCGCCAGGGGCTCATATTCCCGGAGCAGATAATAAATCTCGCTGGGTTTCATGGCGGGCTTGTCCAGGAGAGGAAGGCTGGTCTTGAGGTGGAGCGTATCACGCATTGCCCGGGATAGTGTTGCCGATGTGTTAAGACGGGTAAGAAATTGCTCAATTTCATTTTCGCTAAATGAATAAATAAGAAGACAGAAGTAGAGCATCGGTAGTTGGTGGGGTTTCTTTAGGCGGCGTGCCCTGTCAAATTTCTCAGCTATCCAGCCATCGCCTTTGAGGGAGAGGCTTATCTTTGAAAGCACTCCCAGATTGTCGAGACGCTTGATAGCAAGTTCCGGCAGTTTTTCCTTAAAAATTAGTTCCAGCTCATGCCTAATTCGGTCGCCACTTATTGTATCCAGCATAGGGATATCCCGTTTGAGTAGTTGGGCAGTTCGTGGTTCAATCCCGAAACCCAGGCGCTGTTCATAGCGGACAGCTCGTAAAATTCTGGTGGCGTCGTCACAGAAGCTTCTGGGATGCAAAATACGAATAAGGCGGTGCTCCAGGTCGCTTTTACCTTGATGGGGGTCAATCAACTCCCCGTAATCATTTGGGGTCAGGGATACAGCCATGGCATTGATGGAGAAATCTCTACGGATGAGGTCATCGTTGAGAGTGCTCGGGGTGACTGTAGGCAGTGCTCCCGGTTTGGCATAGGTTTCCTTTCGTGCTGTAGCCATGTCCAGGGTGAAATCCCTATATCTGAGCTTAGCAGTGCCAAAGCGGTGATGGGTAAGTAACTTTGCATGGCTGGCTTCAGCCACTTGTTGAGCCAATTTTAGCGCGTCGCCCTCGACCACCAAATCAAGGTCGAAATTAGGGTAGCCTAGAAACATGTCTCGTACTACGCCACCGACGAGATATACCCTTTGCTCCTGTTCAGCCGCCTGTTCGCTGATATCCTTGACCAGCTCCAGGAGTTGCCGGGGGAGATATTGCTCTATCTGCGTGGCTAAATTCATTACATTAGTATTATATCAACACTTCTATTGCCGTCGTATAACGTAATTCTTTCAACCATAGTATATAATAAGTTAAACCAGAATTATGGAAGCTAAAAGTCAGGAAGGGCATAGGAAGAGGCTACGGGAAAGGTTCAATCAATCGGGGCTGGCAGCATTCCTTGACTATGAAATTGTAGAACTACTGCTAACGCTGGGGACGCCCCGCAAGGATTGTAAACCGCAAGCCAAAGAAGCCATAAAGGGGTTTAAGACTCTGAGAGGTGTCTTGGAGGCTCCTCCCGAAGAATTGCAGAAGATAAAAGGGATTACTGCCCACAATGTCTTTGTCATCAAATTCATGCAGGAGATAGCCAGGGAATTTCTCAAGGAGCAAGTCCTCGATAAACCCTATTGTCGGTCTTCCCGGGAGGTCTTCGATTACCTGTACCATTCCATGCGAGACCTGAAAAAAGAAGTCTTCAAAGTCATGTTCCTTGATTCCCAGAATCGAGTTGTTGAGATTGAAGACCTTTTCGAAGGGACATTGAACGCCAGTGCCATTTATCCTCGGGAAATTATCCAGGGCGCCGTCAAACATAATGCCGTGGCCCTAATCTTCGTCCACAACCACCCGGCAGGGAATCCTCAACCCAGCGATAACGATAAACAAATAACCCAGGACTTAGTCTTCGCCGGAAATATTATGCAGATTAAGGTCCTTGACCACATCATCATAGGCGAAAACCGCTACTTCAGCTTTGCCGACTCCGGGCTTATTGAGGAATACAACTCGGACTTCTTAAGCCTTAAAGAAGGGAAAAAGACTTAAGCCAGAACGGAATTGAATTTATCCCTTAGCGATTAAAAGCGACTGAAAAACTGCACACGTATATTGTGTTAGTGCCTCTTTAGACTAGAACTCTCTGTGAAGGTAATTATTATGGCGGGCTATTGGTGTTTATTTGTCTTTCGTTCCCCACATAACGATAGCTGCTCCTTTAAGCAGGGGTCTTGTTTCTACTAGTGGAAGGCCATTGTCACGCCATATTGCGGCGAGGCGATCAACAGGATACTGCTTACAAAATTCCGAGATATTCGGACCTAAGAAACAACCAATACGATGCCAACCTCGTGAAACGGGGAGGGTCATTACTGGCATGACGACCCTATTGTAGATTTTCCATAGAGCTCTCACCCAAAGGGCTTCTGGAATGCCGAACTCAAGCGAGAGTAATTCCCCGCCTGGTTTCAGTACGCGAGACAGCTCCCGTATTGTTGCATCAGGGTCTTGGACATAACGTAACAGGTAGGTGAAGACAACCGCATCGAAGGTCTCATCAGGGAAGGGTAAATGCTCAGCGCGGCCCTGAACAAGCTGGATTCTGCCGTCCATGCTTTGCCTCTCGATGGCGCGGAGGCCAGCTTCCAACATCATGTGGCTAACATCGAGCCCCACGATTCGGCCATCATGGTGGTCGGCAATTTCCATGGCAACACCGGCTGTACCGGTACATACGTCAAGCACAAGATTTCCCGGCCGAAGAGCCATTCGCGAAACTAAGAACCTGCGCCAAGGAAGGTACTGAAAGAAAGTCAGTACTTGCGCCCAGGTGTCGTACGAGGGTGCAATACCATCGAACAGGTCTTGGGCAAGGGTTCTCCTTGCTGTGGCCGAAGGTTGGGATTTGGGCAGCGAAGCCCATTGTCCTTCTCTTTTCTTCGTTTTCATTCTTTATCCTCCATCAAGCTGTCTTTTCTGCAAACTACCTCGCAAAATTAGCAGTGCCAGGATACTGCGGGCTTCGGTAATTCTTGATTATACATAACCTACATAATCCAGGCAAACAAATCCGGCAATTTTAGTTCGACCACACGCTGAAGTTGAACATTAACATAAAGTTCTGTCTGTCGTCCAGTATCGCCCACTGTACCCGATTTGAACTCTATTAAATAACCAATTCTTGAGTAGTTCTAAACTACACGTTTCGTCTGATTGTTCACCAAGAGATTCAAAGGCCGGATAAGCGTACTATGTACTTTTTTGCCTATGGTGTAGCTGCGCTTGTAGTTCTCGGTACTTGTCGATGTATTCGTGGATTGCTATCACAACAGCGGCGTGGCTCCAGGTCAGCGGTGAGACACTGAGCGGAGCATGATTATGCGGATGAATCTGCTCAGCCAGAACACCACTATGGAGAGCGCAGTGCTGAGCCCAGGTGAAGATTTGAAGGGCCGGCTTAAGGTCATCTACCGACTGAGCTACAGCAATGTGGTACTGTGCTACCCACATGGTGCAAATAAACCACGGGTTACCGGGAATATTGGCTATGTCCTGGCTGGTTTGCTGGTAGCGGTCGTCCTCGTAACGGGCAATGCCTCCTACCTTGGTTTTGCACCAAAGCCTGTCCATAATTACTGCCATCGTGCTCTCAATAAGGGGATCAGTGGCCTGGAGCATGCCGAAGAGAAAAGGACCGCAAATACTGCTATCAATAGTGTAGTCCGGTTCCACCACACCGTCAGCACCAACCGTGATTGAGCGCAGGAAGCGACCCAACTTCTTGTCAAAAAGATATTCAATAGCCGCCTCTTTTATCTCAGCAGCCGCCTGACGGAAATGTTTGGTGAGGGCCACCTCACCAAACATTTCCGTGAAATTGGCTGCCGCTTGTAAGCCTGCCCAGACCGCAGCCACGGTAAAAGAGTGGATACCACGGCGTTCCTCCCAAAGGTCATATGAAGGCGCCGGAAGGTTCGTATAAGGCTCTCTATAGTTAGCTATAAAGTCGGCAGCGTTCTTAATCAGCTTTTGATAAAGGGAACGGATGTGTTCTACATTGTGAAACTTATGATAGTGGTGCCAGAGGCTATATAGCACCAAAGCAGTCTCATCCTCTTCAATTGGCAATTGTAGCTCACCCTCCTCGTCTGCCCAGGGCATCCACTGGCCTGCCAGATACCCGTTAGAGGTGTATTTGTGAAGGAAGTAGCCTTCACTGGTGATGGCATTGGCGCAAAAATCGAAGAACTCGTGACTGACTTCATCGTAGTTGGCCATGCCGAGGGCCCTAGCGGTGAAGGCGCCATCACGACCCCACACATAGGAATAGGTGTCCCCCAGGACGTCGGTAATGTCCGAGTCAGTGCTGGCGATGATAGCGCCACGGTTATCAATCTGCACGCGCATGGTGAGCAAGCTGCGTCTGTACAAATTCAATATGGGAGAGGGCAGGTCGGTAAAGTCTAACGATTCCTTATTAACCCAAGCTCGCCAGTAGTCACGGGTGCGAATAATGAATGACTCAGGTTCACGGTCCTTGACCAGAGCGTTGAGCTCCTCGACCCCGTGGAAGTGGGTACTGGCTGCCAGCCAGTGGTAAATAGTTGAGTTTCCCCCAGCGGGCACAGCCTTCTCATAGAGCCCGATGACGCCCTCAGCGAACCCACATGTAAGAGGCACCTTCGCCAATTGACCGTCTTCGGCATCGTGCCTGGCACTTGGCTTATCTTCCGATTTTGTGCTTCCGGTTGTCCAGTCATCAATGCCAATCCTTCCATTTACCTGGCCACCTGCCAGGAAATAACGCTGCTCCATGTACATCACCAATGCGCTCAATCCTGGGTGGTAGTAGATAGTATCGCCTGTTTTGCAGCCTAGAATCCGTAGCTCATAATGGAAGAATAGACGTACGTCGCGAGGATAGTCTCGATGATTGGCTATATCAACCCGTCTGAAAAAGATGTCCTTGTGAAAGTCCACTAGGTCAGAAAAGGTGAGGGTAAGTCCCATAGTTGGATTAGTGGCAGTAACATGGGTGACTAGACTCTCGCTTTCATAGACCATTTCTTTTTGCCACTTGGGACTGTCAAGCCAGGCGAAGTTTCCATCAATCCAGATGCCAATACGTGATACACAGCCTTCGGCATGGTTTTCCTTGCCGACATAAGGATAGTAGATATCCCTGACGTTGTAATCAGCATCGAAATTGATGAGCAGGTTGCCATTGCCTACAGGTAAGTCTCTAGGCATGTTAGTTGTTACACTATCCTCCTCTCTCGCTTTAATGTACTATTACAGACCTCTAGGGTTTCCTGCGATGGCGGGTTCTGTGAATATCTCTCGGTAGTCTCTCGGGCACGCTCAGCCGTGGCCTTTCTAAATAAGGCCGATTTAATATGGTATTATAGACCTCCAAGGTTTTCTGAGCTACTTGATCCCATGAGAATTTTTCTGCAGTTTTCCTAGCGCGCTCACCCATGGTCTTTCTAAGCCTAGCATTTGAAAGCAGCAACTCGATTTTTGCTGCCAAGTCGTTGACATCGGAGGGGGCTCTAATTAGGAGACCATTTACCCCATCGATTATGATATCGGCAGCTCCGGCAACCCTGCTGGTAATTACAGGCAAGCCGCTGGCCATAGCCTCGACGATGACCAGACCAAAGGGCTCATATACGGTAGGAAGAACGAATATATCGCTAGCAGCATAGTATTTCCAAAGATTGCTGCTCTGGGGGACAAAGATTATCCTGTCTCTCACCCGCTTTAGCTCTGCAAGCTGGCCGTAGAATTTCTCGTCACCGCTACCACAGATGAGAAGTTTGACATCAGGCCTCTGAACGACCGAAAGTGCTTCCATGATATGAAGCACTCCTTTTCTCTCCCAGTCACCTCCAGCAAACATCAGTAATAGCTCACTACGGGATACACCATGCTCTTGTCTGACCTGGTCTCTATAGAGCAGCCGATTAGTCGGGTGGAATCTGAGTGTATCTACTCCATTAGGGATTACGATGATGTTTTTGGCAGCATTGCCATAATGACGGATGAACTCCCTTTTCATAGACTTTGAAACTACGATAAGCGCTTTAGGGCTATCGCGGCCGATTATCACTCCCTCAACAAAGGCGGCTAATCTACGATATATGCTGTGGTCAAGGGCTTTCAGTTTTTGCCTCATACTCTTGTGTGGCATCTCAATTATATTGCTTCTCTCAAGGCGAAGACCTTCCTTCTCACAGAAATGGGAGGTGATAACATTGGTAGAAAAGGCACAACAACACCCTGCTGAATGGATGATATCAAAGCTTATTTTCCTGAGGCAGGAAAGAGCGGCAAGAATGATGGTACTGGATACCAGAAAGGTAAGGTAGGCTAAGAAATTGGGACGAGTAATCGCTGGCACCTTGTAGTGCTTAATTTTGGACAGATCAATTCCTTCAATGCTGTGAGAGAAAACCGAAACCTCATGGTCCTCACAAAGACTCTCGACCAAGGCGGCGGTAACTTTTGCCGGGCCAGCTTGATGATGAACACCAGACGTAATGACAGCGATTCTCAAACATATCTCCGAAGGGTGCCTTTGACGCAGGAGTTAGGTATACACTCCTCTTGCGGGAAGGTACCATAGTTTCTTTAAGGCTAGTCCAACTCCTCCACCGGGGCCATTATTATCATGGCGCTTGCTCTTTGAAACTTTAAATATTATATCACAATGGACGCGGTGTGTATAGAAACCGATTTGAATCATCTAAAATCTAACCCAAGGGGGAGTTATTAAATCACGAAAATCTAACCGAAGGTATTAAGATTTGGCCCGGTTACTACTGCTGTAAAGGAGGTAAAACCGGGCCATGGAAAGGATGGATATGCACTCAAGGAATGAGTATCTCAAAGTAATAAAGGAGAGCTA
>JAGHCA010000064.1 GCA_021160725.1 Dehalococcoidia bacterium
CATTATTCAAACAAATTATCCTCCCCAGCACGTAGCTATTATCATGGATGGCAATGGCCGATGGGCAAAGAAACATGGCTTACCCAGGCTTGCCGGACATGAAGCTGGGGGCAAGAATATTCGCCCCGTGGTAAAGATTTTTGCCGACTATGGAGTGAGATACCTAACCCTTTACGCATTCTCCACCGAGAACTGGAGACGGCCAAGGATAGAGGTTGCAGGCTTGCTCGGTCTTTTAGCTAAGAAGATTAACCAGGAAACTCAGGCTTTCCATCAAGAAAATATCCGACTGGTTCATCTCGGCAGGCTGGACAGGCTTTCACCGAAATTAAGGGAAAAGGTGAAAGCGGCAGTCGAACTTACCAAAAGTAATACCGGGCTTACTCTTTGCCTCGCCTTCGACTATGGCAGCCGCGACGAGATTGTCCAGGCAGTCAGACGTATCGCTGATACTGGTATTCCTGGTGACGATATAGATGAATCTATGTTTGCTAGCTATCTATATGTCCCTGAAATCCCCGACCCTGATCTGATTATACGCACCGGCGGTGAGAGCCGCCTCAGTAATTTTCTCCTCTGGCAGGCTGCCTACAGCGAACTTTACTTCACTCAGGTGTTATGGCCTGATTTTGGGCGTAAACAGATTGAAGAAGCACTTTCTGAGTATAAACACCGCCAGCGCCGTTTCGGCAAAATATGAGGCTTTTAACAACTCGGCTTCTGCACACATTAAGCCGATAAGAAACCTTCGTCGACAGGTATCAACGCTCCATGAACATAGCTGGATAAATCACTGGCCAGGACCACAGCAATACGAGCTACTTCGTCCGGCAGTCCGCCTCTTTTCAGGGGCAGCCTGCTGCTAAACAATACGCCGGTTCTAAGCAGGCTCAGATGGAGCTGGGTGACTTCCCTGGCCACAGCCTTTGTTCCCGGAGTTACTATTCCGCCGGGTATGATTACATTTATTCTGAAACCGTTTTTACCATATTCCTTAGCCAGAGCTCTGGTCAAAGCGATAACCCCTGCCTTGCTTATGCTATATGGAGCCATACCTTCCACGAAAGGCATGAGCGCCTCGATAGAGCCAATGTTAATGATGACTCCGCCTCTTTCTAATCGGCTCCTTATTTTTAATCGATTTCTTATCATGTGCTGACACATCAATAGAACCGACTTCAAATTAATGTCCATCGCCTTGCTTAAAAAAGCGCCATCCACCTCCAGGAAATTCTTAAAAGGATATATTCCAGCATTGTTTACAAGTATGTTGGGCTCCTTCCCTTTTAACTTTCCCCACAAGGTATCTATCGCCTCTTTTGAAGAGAGATCCACTTTATGAATGTTGATTTTCACTGCATACTTTGAAAGCTCCCCAGCTACAATCCTCAAACCACGTTCGTTCATGTCAACAAGCTCTAAATCCGCATCTGCTTCTGCAAATCTACAGGCCATTGCTTTACCGATACCCAGGGCGGAACCGGTTATTAAGGCTTTTTCCCCTTTCAGGGAAATTAGTTCGGACAGAGGCAGTAGAGCCTTCATGGTAACCCTCCAGACCATTTAAATATGCAGTATAATTACTTTACAATTATATCATAGCCATTAACAACTATTTTTTACGTTACAAAAAGCCTGGACTCTCCGGAGCCGATGTTCCGCAAAGAAGACGGAAAGCCAGAGAGGCTCTCCCAGAAGGTTTTACCCCTGCTCTTCAGTGGGTCTAAGTGTACAACAGACAGAACTTTCGTTGTATAATTTGCCCTTTCGCCAGTTAAGTACTGAAACGACAGCACATTCCAGTCCGATATGCAATTTCGTTTTCAGCTATATTAGAGCTTTGGTTAAGGCAATCTTAGCTTCAGTAGTACTAAGTAAGTGACTGCCACTTCTGTTAGTGATACGCCTTCCAATCAACCTCGCCTTTGCCAAGGAAATTCTTTTTCTGCTTATGTATCCGCATCAGGGAATATTTTAACAGCAGATATCTCCTGCCTAACCACCTGTAACGAGAACGGTAAGGTAAATTTCATCCCCGTCCTTCACCCGCCTGTTCAGAACGCTCTCCCTGGCTGTGTTCTCCTTGTTAATAGACACATACAGGTAATCCTGGAGCTCACCATTTTGCCTGAAGATGAGCTTTCTTAGCTCGGCATGTTCTTTCGTAAGCTGTTTCAGGCATTCGCCCACCGTTTTCCCGCTTATTCTAGCTGTCTGCTTCTGTCCGTAGTACCGGTACAGGAGCGGAGAGATAATCTTGACGGCCACGGTTTAACCTACCCTCCCCCGATACTCACAATGTTCACAATCCGGCTTATGGTTAATACGGAGTTCCGCGAAGTTCATGGGCAAGCCGCCAATACTGAGAGGTCTATTGGGCAACAGTGTCCCTGTGATGACAAGTAATTTCTCTTTGCTAATCAATGTTGCTCCACCAAAAAATTTCCTTCTAATATATCCCTGTATCATGCAGCTTCTTTAAGACAGCTTCATGAATAAGCCCGTTGGTCGCCAGTAACCGATTCCGTCTGGCAGGGATGCGGAAGGTTTGCCCCTGAAAGTCAGTTACCATACCCCCCGCCTCCCTGACCAGAAGGACACCGGCTGCATAGTCCCAAACTTGATTGGCTATGACACAGAATCCATCAAATCTGCCGCAGGCAACATTACAAAGCGATAATGCTGTCGAACCTTCCCTCCGCACTGCCTGCCCCGTCATTGCCAGAAGGCCAAAGCATTCAAGATTATCCTGAAAATCACGAGAGTCCCGCTCATAGGGTAAGCCTACGGAGAATAAGCTCTTGGACACCTGTCCCTCCCTGGAAACCCTGATTATTCTATCATTAAGATAAGCACCCTGACCATTTAAGGCGCTGAACATCTCTCCAAGCACGGGATTATAGACGACCCCCAACACTAACTCTCCCTTATAAATCAGCGCCAGAGAGACGCAGAAGTGCTGGTACCCATGAAGGTAGTTTATTGTACCATCCAAGGGATCAATCAGCCATGTATAAGCAGATTGAGTAGCCCCTCCTTTCTCTTCAGCAACAATATTGTGCTCCGGGAAGGCGCTGCTAACCGCATCCACAATTATACATTCAGCACCTGTGTCTACCGCGGAGACAGGATTAAAGTATCCTGAGCCTTTATAGTTCACGTCCTTGCTTTTCCCTAGATTTTCTATCAGGAAATGCCCGGCGTGTGATGCTGCCTCTTTCGCTACTGCTAAGTATTTTTCCCTCACGCTGCCCTTCAATCTGGTGAAATTCAACCTCCCCAACCTCGTGTGATGTAAAGTGAGGAATGCTGCTACTTTATCTCCAGTTCCTCCACACGCTCTGGCAGCGGTATGCCGGTATTGGTATCCCAGCCCATTAAAGTGTAATAATAGTGTTTTGCCTTCTCCTGTTTCACAGGATCCAGTGCTGTTTCGGATAAAACTCCGTCCGTCTTGGGCTGGTAAAAGCGTCCCGGTAGCACATCTTCTTTCTCGGTGAAACCATTGCGGATATTGAAAAGGCGCATTA
>JAGHCA010000065.1 GCA_021160725.1 Dehalococcoidia bacterium
ATGTTAATGAGAACAAGAAGACCTGCTGTTTCTGGTATGTTTTATGCTGGTACTGCCAGAGATTTAGAAGAGCAGATTGAATGGTGCTATAAACATGAACTTGGACCGGGGGTTATGCCCCAGGTGAACAACGAAGGATTGAGGGAGATTGTGGCGATAGTCGCACCGCACGCTGGTTATTATTATTCTGGACCAGTAGCAGCCCATGCCTATAAGGAACTTGCTGATGATGGCATATTCGATACCGCAGTGATACTTGGGCCTAATCACACCGGCTATGGATACCCCGTTTCTGTATGGATGGGAGCTGCCTGGAACACGCCACTGGGTGAGGTAGAAATAAACGAGACACTTGCCCAAAGTCTTTTAGGAGGAATAATCAAAGCAGACGAAACAGCTCATATATATGAGCACAGTATTGAAGTACAATTGCCCTGGCTTCAGCACCTCTATAAGAGTATAAAAATTGTACCTATAACAATGCTGACTCAAGATATAGAAACAGCTAGGACAGTAGGCAAGGTTATTTCCCAAGCAGATGGTAACTTAATCCTGATAGCCAGTAGCGATTTCACACATTATGAACCGCACCCTGTAGCTGTGGAAAAAGATGGCTCCGTGATAGAAGCCATAGTCGCTCTCGATGAGGAGGAATTGTATAAGCGCTGTGAATGCCTCAATTGCACCATGTGCGGGTATGGTCCGGTAGCCTCGGTCATTATGGCAGCTAAGGAAATGAAAGCTAAGAAAGCACGTCTATTGAAATACGCTACCAGCGGAGACACGAGTGGAGACTTCTCTCGCGTGGTGGGCTATGCCTCCATCGTAATAAAACGATAGACCACTTACTATTATTTAGAGCTGATTATTTCTCCTTTGGTCTCCCCATCGATCGTAAGGATGCCAAAAGAATCCATGGCCTTTCCTGGATTGAGAAAGAGAATATCCTTGATGACTTTGTTTTGTGATTGGTGAGAATGGCCATATACGAGAATATCAATCTGGTCTGATTCAAACACTTTCCTTACCCTCTCTTCTATTCCCCAGGGACTGCCTGACCCATGAGTTATACCAATCCTTTTATTCTTTATCTCAACTATTTCCTTAGCTGGAAGCATGGCCTTTAGTTCACTTGAATCCATATTACCCTGGACTGCTTTTACATTTCCCAGTGCTTCCAAATCTCTAAGCAGTTGTATATCGGTGAAATCCCCTGCGTGGATTATCAAATCTACTGTGGAGAGAGCATCAATTATCTTTTGGGGGAGATCTTCAATAGTGTTTACATGGGTATCGGTAAGCATTGCTATCCGCATAACAAGCCTCCTTTAATCGACTACATTAATGCTATCATCTGGGATGAAAGATTGTAAAGCACTTCTTACCGATGGTTTTGGGAGGTAACTTGTTTCACCAATTGGATGGTTTTGTCTGCAGTAGACAGAGAGAAAGATAATCCCAGCTGTTTTAGTTCTTTGTAGCCTAAGCCTTGGAACAATTTGCGCCCAGCTACTTTGGTCATTTCATCATAAATAGCTGGCCACTCCGGGCTTCGCCTCTCGGCGCAAAAAAGAACAAAATCACGAAGCGTGGGGTGGATGTCATCCATGGTATAACTAGTTTATGCCCGGAGTGCTAATTTAACAAGCTTGCTTATGCCAGTTGGGGTGCCTTTTCCTCCCTTGTGTTTACCTTGGATATTCCCCTGGTCAAGGCTTGGGTCTCATCCCTGTCCTTTGCCACATCTAAGCCCGAAAATAAATTCGGGCGAGCAAACCTGTAAGCCGAGTTCTGTGCCTCGACAGTATCGAGGCGGTGACCATCCATCTAGCCCTGATGTTACCACCAGGGTCAAGCGACCAACCCGAGGGCCTCGGCCGAGCACCTTAAACTTACCCCAGAGCCTTGAGACTTTGGAGTAGTTGAGCCCTCTTATTCGGTCTTGCTCCGGGTGGGGTTTGCCCAGCCAACTAGTCTCCTAGTTGCTGGTGAGCTCTTACCTCACCATTTCACCCTTACCAGCGCTAGCTAAGCCAGCCGTTGGCGGTATGTTTCTGTGGCACTTTCCGTAGAGTTACCTCTCCTGGGTGTTACCCAGCACCCTGCTCGGTGGAGCTCGGACTTTCCTCCCTGGTAAATTAAATCCAGAGCGATCACCCAGTTTACTCGCCCGAGTCCATTTTATAGTCAACTAGAGCAAAGGTCAAATTCTCGAATTGTCCAAACTAAGATTGCCTGCTAACAGCCAGTCTCAAATAGTTTAACGCCAAAATAACGCCAAATGTGGTGCCCACCAAATTGTTTCCACAGCCCCAGGAAATTCTAGCAGCGAATATCCTATAAGCGTTAGAAAACCTTCTAAAACCATCATCATTACCGTGACCAGAATATCATTTGTTTTAGATGTATAATACACAAGAGGATAATTGCAATGCCCTAGCAATACTAAGATAGCCTGGGTCGAAGGTATAACGGGAGGTGAACCGATGCAACCACAAATCAGAGTTGTCTTCCCACATATCAAAGCAGAGGATGCCTAACATTCCTTAACTTTGCCCTGACTCGCGCCTGCTAATGCCCTCGCACAAACTAACCTCTAAAAGAGCACAGACCTAAAAAGCCCAGTTAAGCTTTGAATCTAAACAAAATTGACACCCCTACTACGAGAGATAGAATATTTGCTATCATAGATCTCCGATTGCCTAAACTATGATTAGTCCCCAGTATATGTCCATGCTGATGTGGGAACTACTTCATATATAGTTATCCTCGGCTTTGATATCAAGAGTGCCTCTGCCTCGTGTAGTAACTGTTGTCTAAGCTTTGAACTCTTCCATGCCTCCCAATCCTCACGTCTCTTCCAATTGTATAACAGGGCAGCAATAGGAGTGCCTTCCACACTTCTGATATGCTCAGCACTAATGAAACCTGGAAATGTCATTGCATATGACCTGAGTTTTAGAAATAGAGATTGTATATCTGCACCTCTCTTCAGCTCATAACCTTCAATAACTTTCATCATTTTCGCCTTCTCCTTAATGATAAATAACCGACTTCTATTTCCCAATCACTCTAGGCAGTAGGTTAAGGAATGAAATCTCATCCCCCTTCTTGATTCAGATGGTCAAAGCCCCATTCTATAGTACACATCCCAAACCAGTTTCCCATGCCTCCTATACAATCTGAAGTTTACCATACAAGCCTTCATGATTTCAGTAGCGCTATTACAGCCTATCCTTGGTCTCTCTAAAAAACAGGACCCCAGAAGGAATATAGAAGTATACCGAGGCAGATTTACCAGGAGGTGTAAAAAGCAAAAGCTGAAACAGAGCGAACTGGCCAACGCAATGGGAAAACCCCTGAGGGTTAAGGCAAAAAAAGTAAATTTCACTTGCCAGGCAAAACACCTGCATCTTTAAAGTCTCTCAGAGCATGTTTTATCGTAAAGTAGTGCCTTCACGAGAGGTATTTTGAAATAGGGTTTATCACCAAACTCTTGTCCAAAATGGCGGATTTTGCTCCTTGATTGGAATGTGAAGCATGGTATTGACAACACAGTCTATTCTAATTGAAAAATGAGCCTGAAAGAAAGGTTTCAGGCAACTCGTTTAGCAAATC
>JAGHCA010000009.1 GCA_021160725.1 Dehalococcoidia bacterium
CTTTCCATGGCCCGGTTTTACCTCCTTTACAGCAGTAGTAACCGGGCCAAATCTTAATACCTTCGGTTAGATTTTTCGTGATTTAATAACTCCCCCTTGGGTTAGATTTTAGATGATTCAAATCGCGGGGTTGACAAAATAAAACTGTGATGTTACAATAGCTGTTTTGCGTAATGTTTCTATTCTCTTTTAGTTTTATCATCCTAAATTTTCCCAGTTAGTGTCTTCAATATATTGTTTTGAAGAAAAATCAGGAATATTTCTTCTATGCTTAAACATAAGGTACTGAAGTCCTTCGCAAAATTGCCCGAAATGCTAGAAATACCTGATCTTATCCGGGTTCAACTTGATTCCTTTCGCTGGTTTCAAGAAGAAGGTTTGAAGGAGCTGTTTGAGGAAATCTCACCAGTTCAAGATTATACTAACACCAGACTGGAATTACGTTTCGTCGATTATGAGTTTCGAGAACCTCCGCATTCTATTTCTGAGTGCCTTGAAAGAGGTATGACCTATTCATCTCCTATTCATGTCACTGCACAACTATTGGTCAAAGAGACGGGGGAGATCAAGCAACAGGAATTATTCTTCAGTGATTTCCCTTTAATGACAGACGCCGGCACTTTTATTATTTCGGGAGTAGAACGGGTAGTAGTTAATCAATTAACTCGTTTTCCCGGCGTCTATTTCACGTTAGAGATGGATCCTTCAAGTGGGAGAGAATTAGGCTTTGCTAAGCTTGTTGCTGAACATGGAGCTTGGCTTGATTTTGACACCTCTAATCGAGACGTGATTTCAGTCAAGGTGAGTGGTAAACGAAAGATACCGGTTACTACTTTGTTGCGCGCCATAGGATTTGAGAGCGATGAGACCTTGTTTTCCCTTTTCCAAGATGTGGATAATGCGCCTGAGCATGCTTTTATCCGCTCTACAATGGAGCGGGATCCTCTGATTAAGAGCACGGCTGATGCACTGTTCGATATTTATAGAAAACTATCCTCTGGTGAAGCTCCCAGCCTTAGTAGTGCCCAGGCCTTGCTGAATAATTTCCTATTTAATCCTCGTCGCTATAGCTTGGGCAAAGTTGGTCGTTACAAACTTAATAAAAAGTTAGGCCTTGATATTCCCGGGAATTGTACTAGCTTAACCCCGGAGGATTTGGTGCAAATAATCCGCCGTATAATTGCCGTTAACCTTGGCAAAGAACCCCCTGATGACATTGACCATTTAGGCAATCGAAGAGCCCAGGCAGTAGGCTTTCTAATACAAAAGCAATTTCGTATTGGCTTATTGAAATTGGAGAGAGCTATTAAAGAGCGGATGAGTATTCTTGGTCCCGAGACAGCAACTCCTGCTGCTTTAATCAACATTCGTCCCGTAACAGTTGCTATAAGGGAGTTTTTTGGGCGGTCGCAGCTATCACAATTTATGGATCAAACTAATCCGCTAGCTGAACTAACTCACAAGCGTCGTCTCTCTGCTATGGGCCCCGGAGGTCTCTCAAGAAAACAGGCTGGCTTTGAAGTTCGCGATGTGCACCATTCTCATTATGGTAGGATTTGTCCTATAGAAACACCCGAGGGACCGAACATTGGCCTTATTGGCTCTCTAGCTACTTACGCTTCGGTGAATGAGTATGGTTTTATAGAGACGCCATATCTCAGAATTGTCCACGAGGTCCCCAATGTGGTGGAAGAGTTGCAGGGGCGAACAATCAGGGAGGATATAGTAGATAGTGCGGACAAACTCGTGGCAAAGGCTGGAACGTTAATCACAAAGCAGCTTGCACAAAGATTAGCTTCTCTTCCAGTTCAGAATATTAAGGTGGTTCCTTTTGTTTCCAATCAAACCGTTTATCTGACAGCCGATGAAGAAGATCAATATGCCATCGCCCAAGCTAATATTCCCCTCAATGAGAGGAGAGAGTTTATTTATGACAAGGTTGAGGTTAAGAGGGGAGATAAATATTTTAAGGAATCAATAGACAAAATAAACTTTATTGATGTTTCACCAAAACAACTATTTAGCGTAGCTGCTTGTCTTACTCCTTTTCTTGAGCGTGATGATGCTAATCGGGCTTTAATGGGCTGCAATATGCAACGACAAGCTGTGCCGTTATTACGTCCTGAGTCTCCTTTGGTGGCTACTGGCATGGAAAGAGAGGTGGCGAAATATAGCGGGCAGGCGATATTTGCCCCCTATGATGCCGTGGTCACCTCGGTGACAAGCTCAAGAATAACAATCAAAAACGGAACAGGTGAAGAGCAGGCATTTGATTTAGTTAAGTTTGCCAGAACTAATCAAGAGACGTGTATCAATCAATGTCCTATCGTAAACAAGGGCGACCAAGTTAAGAAAGGGCAGGTGTTAGTAGACAGTTTTTCTCTGGATGGAGGAGAACTCGCCTTAGGCCAAAATATCATTTGTGCATTTATGAGCTGGGAAGGATACAACTTTGAAGATGCTATTATTATCAGCAGGAGGCTGGTTAAGGATGATGTATATACTTCCATTCATATTGCGAAATATGAGGTAGAGGAGCGTGATACCAAGCTTGGTCCTGAAGAAATTACCAGAGATATACCCAATGTAAGCGAGGAGAGCCTTGCTAATCTTGATGAAATGGGTATTATACGTATCGGAGCTGAGGTTAAGCCCAACGACATTCTGGTTGGTAAGATTACTCCCAAGGGTGAAACTGAACCTACAGCGGAGGAAAAACTATTACGAGCTATATTTGGCGAGAAAACGAGGGAGGTGAAAGATAGCTCTCTTAAAATACCATCAGGAGAGTGGGGGAAAGTAATCAGGATTAAAATCTTTTCCCGTGATAACCATGATGAATTACCTGCTGGGGTAAACAAACTTATACAAGTGTGGGTTGCTCAAAAGCGCAAAATTTCGGTGGGAGATAAAATGTCAGGGAGGCATGGCAACAAAGGAGTTGTTTCCATCATATTGCCTGAGGAAGACATGCCGTTTTTGCCAGATGGTACACCTGTAGATATTGTTCTTAATCCTCTCGGCGTTCCCTCACGTATGAATATTGGGCAGATCTTGGAAGCTCATTTGGGGTGGGCAGCTCAGACACTGGGTTTTAAGGTTATTAATCCTATTTTTGATGGAGCTGATGCCCTGACTATTGAGGATGCCTTAGCCAAGAGTTGGATAGCTTGGAAGGCTAATGCTGTTAACCTAGACCCCGGAAGTCCAGAGAATGCCGGTACTGACCTTGAAAAGGTTGGAGAATGGCTTTCTCGCCGTGGATTTGATGCTAGGGAGATAATGGAAGAAGGACACATCGGTGCAGCTAGAAGAGCTTCCATTTGTATATGGCTTGAGGAACTGGGTATATATGATAATCATCAGCTGAGGACTCTTGATGATAGAGATTTAGAACAAATAGTACAAAAAGTTTATGCAGAACAAAAGCTCTATCCTCCTACTTTTGGCAAAATGGAACTTCGAGATGGGAGAACTGGCGAATTGTTTGATAATCCAGTAACTGTTGGTAGTCTCTATATGATGAAACTCATTCATCTTGTTGGTGATAAGGTACACGCTCGTTCCACCGGTCCATACTCGCTTATCACCCAACAACCGCTGGGTGGAAAGGCTCAGTTTGGTGGTCAAAGGCTTGGCGAGATGGAGGTATGGGCATTGGAAGCGCATGGCGCAGCTCATACACTTCAGGAGATGCTCACAATAAAGTCAGATGATGTAATGGGACGGGCTAAAGCTTATGAATCTCTTGTTAAAGGCGAGGATATTCAACAGCTTGGTATCCCAGAGTCAACTAAGGTTTTGTTTATGGAGTTGCGTAGTTTCGGTTTTGCTGTTGAGCTACTTAGCGAGGAGGAAAATGTCTCAATTTGATGGTGTCAAAGGTATTCGAATAAGTCTGGCCTCACCGGAACAAATCAGGAGCTGGTCTCATGGCGAGGTAACTAAAGCAGAGACGATAAATTACCGCACTTTGAAGCCAGAAAGAGATGGGCTATTCTGTGAAAGAATTTTTGGCCCTGTTAAAGACTTTGAATGTCATTGTGGCAAATATAAAAAGGCGAGGTATAAAGGGGTCATTTGCGAGAAATGTGGTGTGGAGGTAGCTCATTCCAGTATACGACGTGAACGCATGGGGCATATAGAACTGGCTGCGCCAGTTACCCATATCTGGTTTGTTAAGTTAGTACCAAGTCGGCTTGGGTTGCTCCTTGATTTGTCTCCCCGGGATCTGGAGGGAGTCATATATTTTGCTCGGTATATTATTATCTCTGTTGATGAGGAAGCCAAACAGAAGAAGATTCGACAACTTGAGGAAGAGGCAGCTCAAAAAATTGCCGAGCAGAAGGAGCACCTAGACGAGAAGATCAGTGAATTAGAAACTAAAGGCTTGGAGGAAGAGCTTAAAATAAAAGAGGTGAATCAACTTCGTGCTGGCTTTGTAGAAAAAAAGGAAAAACTTGAAGAAGAACGAAAGGTAAATATTGAAGAGATAGAAAGCCTCCAGCCGTTAAAATTGCTTAACGAAGAAGAATATAGAAGACTTAAAGATAAATGTGGTGCTATTTTTGAAGCTGGCATGGGAGCTGAGGCTATTCTTCAGATATTGAAGCAAATAGACATAGATGCTTTGCACCAAGAGCTTCGTGAGCAAATCCACAATATCTCGGGAGGATACCGGAAGAGGGTCAGCCAACGGCTGCAGTTAGTCGAAGCTTTCAAACTTAGTGGGAACAAGCCGGAGTGGATGGTTTTAACTCTGCTTCCTGTACTACCCCCGTCGCTTCGTCCTATAGTCCAATTGGATGGTGGTCGCTTTGTTATTAGCGACCTTAACGACCTCTACCGGAGAGTAATTAATCGGAACAACCGTCTCCGCCGCCTTATGAGGTTGGGTGCACCGGAGATAATTATCCGAAACGAGAAACGCATGTTGCAGGAAGCTGTTGATGCTCTTATTGACAATGGACGGAGAGGACGCGTGGTTACCACTGGTAATAAACATGCCTTGAAGTCCCTTTCTGATATCCTGAAGGGCAAACAAGGACGATTTCGGCAAAATCTTCTCGGTAAGAGAGTAGACTACAGCGGTCGCTCAGTTATTGTTGTTGGTCCTAAACTCAAACTTCATCAATGTGGTTTACCACGCTATGTTGCTTTAGAGCTATTCAAGCCTTCGGTTATGCACAAGCTCATAAAGAATGGGTATGCCAATAACTTGAAGAGTGCCCGACGTCTGGTGGAAAGCGGTAGCTCTGAGGTTTGGGATGCACTATACGAGGTAGTTAAGGAGCGCCCTGTGTTGCTTAATCGGGCTCCCACATTACATCGCCTCAGTATTCAAGCCTTTGAACCCGTGTTAATTGATGGCGATGCTTTTCAACTTCATCCTTTAGTTTGTACCGCCTTCAATGCCGATTTTGATGGTGACCAGATGGCAGTTCATGTACCATTATCCAGGGCTGCGGTGAAGGAAGCCAGGGAACACATGCTTAGTCCTTATAATATGTTACTGCCAAGCTGTGGTGATCCTGTGACAACACCCACCCTAGACATGGTGCTGGGCTGCTATTATCTTACTATTTCCAAGCCTGGTGCCAAAGGGGAAGGGAAAATATTCGGCAACTTTGACGAGGCTAAGCTGGCTTACGAATTAGGCATTATCGAACTTGGTGCTGAAATTGTTGTGCAAGATCCTTCACTTCGGCTCAGTGGGGATTCAGATGGGGGAGAAATAAAAACTACAGTGGGCAGGATCTTATTTAATGATGCCTTGCCTCCGCAACTTCGATTTTACAACCAGGTAGCAAATAGAGCTTCTTTAAGAACATTAGTCTCTGATTGCATCCGTCTGCTAGGCAACGAAGGTACTGCGGGTGTCCTCGATAGGCTTAAGCAATTAGGGTTTGACTATGCTACAAAGTCAGGTGTTTCCATTGCTATGAATGATATCGAAGAGCCTCCAGACAAGCCCGAGCTTATTAAAGAAGCCGAGGAGAGAGTTAGTCTTATTGAGGAGCAATTTAACCATGGCTTGATTACTGAGGATGAAAAATATGCAAGCGTGGTTCAGGTATGGATGGAAACGACAGATAAGATTACTGAAAGTATATCAAAGGCATTAGATCCCCATGGTAGCGTCTACATGATGGCTACCTCGGGCGCTAAGGGAAACATTTCTCAAATCAGGCAGATGGCAGGAATGCGGGGATTGATGACTGACCCCTCGGGAAAAATAATAGATTTTCCTATCAAATCGAGTCTCCGCGATGGGTTGACACCCATGGAGTATTTCATTTCTACCCACGGTGCGCGTAAAGGATTGGCTGACACTGCCTTGAGGACATCCGATAGTGGTTATCTTACCAGGCGCCTTGTCGATGTTGCCCAGGATGTCATTGTGGCTGAAATAGATTGTGGTACCACCGAGGGACTTTGGATATCCCGGGAGGCTACAGGTGGTTCCCTTCCGCCGTTTGAAAACCGGATCACAGGCTATCTGGCGGCAAGCAAGGTTGTTGACCCTGGTACAGGTGCAGTTATCGTTGATCGTAATGAGGAAATTGATGAAGACAAAGCACAGCAAATTATCGAAGCAGGCGTTACCCGGGTGCATGTGAGGTCACCTCTTACCTGCCGTTCTCGACGGGGCGTTTGTCGAAACTGTTATGGAAGGGACCTGGGAAAGAAACAATTAGTAAAGCTAGGCACCGCTGCAGGAGTTATTGCTGCCCAGAGCATCGGTGAGCCTGGAACTCAGCTCACTCTCCGTACTTTTCATACGGGAGGCATAGTGAGTACCGATATCACTACTGGGCTACCTCGCGTAGAGGAACTTTTTGAAGCTAGAACCCCAAGTGGCAATGCCATACTTTCTGAAATCGATGGCACTATTGAAGTGATTCATACTGATGGGGAAAGCATGGTCAAGGTCACTAGCTCTGAATTCTATTTAGATGAATACCCAATCCCACCAGGAGTGGGGCTAGCAGTAGCTAATGGACAATCGGTGGATGCTGGTGACATTCTATTTTATCTGCCAGAAAAAGCAGATGCGAAATTACCGATACCGACAAGTCAAGGCGAAAGTGAGGTAGAACAATCTCAACCTATAGTGGCGAGAGTAGCTGGCCAAATCATCACTGAGGATAATCGTATTTATATTAGGTACGAAGAGAAAGAGGAAAGAGAATATAGTATCCACCCTGGTGCAGAATTGCTCGTCCAATCAGGGGATAATGTCAAAGCAGGCGACAGGCTTACTAGAGGTCCTGTTGACCCTCATGACATCTTGCGTATTATGGGAAAAGATGCAGTGCAGCAATATCTGATTGATGAAATACAAAAAGTGTATCGTGCACAAGGGGTAACTATACACGATAAGCATATTGCTGTCATTACCCGGCAAATGTTAAGCAACGTGAGAATTATTTCATCAGGAGATACAAAACTCCTGCCTGGCGAGTTAGTTGATCGGTTTGACTATGAAGATATAAATGCCAGGGTGCTGGCTGAGGGGGGTGAGCCAGCAACGGCTCAAGCTGTGCTTCTCGGGATAACCAGAGCTAGCTTAAGCAAGGACAGCTGGCTAGCCGCAGCTTCTTTCCAAGAAACCGGCCGTGTTCTTGTTGATGCCGCAATCAAAGGCAAGGTGGATAGGCTTCGCGGACTCAAAGAAAATGTTATCCTTGGTAAGCCCATACCGTCTCAAGTGCTCTCTCTAGATTCTGATGATAGAAACAAATTGGAGATGGGTGATGTTGAGGAGGAAATTTCGGGTTTAGAATTATAGGGTTAGTAAGATTTGCCCTGATTTAAATTGGGGCAAAGGCTAGCAATGCGACTTATTTCAGGTAAAATAACAACCGAGGACAGCTTCGTTGATTCTGATCTGCGTCCCAAACGCCTTAGCGAGTTCATAGGTCAAGAAAAAATTAAAGAAAATCTAAAAATAGCTATCGTCGCTGCTCAAAAAAGAGGCGAGCCATTGGACCATGTTATTCTTTATGGCTCTCCTGGTTTGGGAAAGACTACCCTTGCCTACATCATCGCTGCTGAGATGGGAGTTAACATTAAAGTCAGCTCCGGCCCAGCGATAGAGCGCCCCGGGGACTTGGCAGCTATCCTCACCAATCTTCATGAGGGAGATGTCCTTTTCATTGATGAGATGCACAGGCTCAGCCACATAATAGAAGAAAAGCTCTACCCGGCAATGGAGGATTTTGTTTTTGATATCTTCCTTGGGAAAGGGCCATCAGCCAGAAACTTGCGGTTGAATTTGCCCCGCTTCACATTAATTGGGGCTACTACGCGCTTTGCGCTAGTGAGTCCTCCTCTTCGCGATAGATTTGGTGTGGCATATCATCTTGATTTCTACGATGAATCAGCAATACAGACGATTTTGGAGAGGTCAGCAACTATTCTAAAAATAAAAGCAGAGCAGGAGGGACTTGTCCCGATTGCCCAGCGTGCTAGAGGTACTCCTCGAGTAGCTAATCGCCTCTTAAAGAGAATAAGGGATTATGCTCAGGTCATGGCAGACGGAGTGATCACCAAGAAAGTAGCTCTGGAGGGCCTTTCAAAGCTAGAAATTGATTCTGTGGGTTTGGATGATATAGATCATAGAGTGTTACGTACGATAATTGACAAATTCGATGGTGGTCCTGTGGGTCTAGATACCATTGCTGCTGCTATTAACGAGGATGCCGATACTATTATGGATGTTTATGAGCCATTCCTTCTTCAGTTAGGTTTCTTGGAACGAACACCTCGTGGCAGAGTGGCTGCCAGGCTCGCCTATGAACATCTGGGGCTGTCTTACAAAAGAGATATCCCACCTCAACCTGGCTTCTGGGGTCAGGAATAGAGTTAATCTTCAGCCTTGTGCTCTAGCTTGCATCCATGCCGGGGTGGCAAAGGCAAATAAAGAAAAGAGCAATATCAGCCAACCCCAAGGATGTATACTCCCTCGGCTTGTTGCGATTATCGAGAATGAGATCACAAGTGGTGGAATTAATAAACTAATAATTTTATACCTACGTGACTTGAGGCGGATGAAGGCGATAGTTGCTCCTGCCAGAGCAATAAAACTAATCACCATACAAAGTGCATTAGCTTTTAAGCTTGCCCACCACATGCTGTCCATCAAAAACTCTTTTCCTGTACCCAAGGAAGAAAACCAACTGAATGTCACAAGTATAGGAGCTAGCATCAGTGATGCATATAGCCAATCCCGCCTTGCAGTTTGCCTCACTATATAGATAAAAACAAACAGAGCCAAGGGGATATAGATGAGCGCCGCTATCCAGCCCCAGCTCCGGGGAAGGGAAAGCAGCAATATCCCGGTGATTACTACCGGCATAAGATAGTATCCTAACCAGGGGAAGAGCCATACTGGCTTGCCTCGCTGCCAACCGTAGATTGCTATGCCAACGGTTAGAGCCACTATAATTGACACGTATACGATATTTTGCCAGTAATATGACGTAAAGAGTAGAGCGACCAGAAGATGAGGCAGGGCACTGAAAAGCGCTTCTTTCCAGCTGCCTTGCGCGTGTGTTTCATAAATTTGCTCGGCAATCAGTTCAGGAGAGCCCAGAGATTGTACTGCGATTTTGCTCGCTTCCTCTTTGCTTAATCC
>JAGHCA010000007.1 GCA_021160725.1 Dehalococcoidia bacterium
GAGTTGCTCTGAGAGGCGTCAGCCCTTTCACTCAACTTATTGGCTTTTCTATCCATCCAAAAAATCCCCAAAACGCTTGACGATGCAAAAGATGTGATATAATTTTATGTAATAATATAAGATAGGATTTTAGGGAAACCTAAACTATTCTTATCTTGTGTGTTGGTTGGGGATTGGGGAGCAAAAGTGACAGAATGGTGGGGAAAGGAGATTAAGGGGAGCAATGAGGCAATACCTTTAGGCGGTCACCTGACCCCGGGCAGCTAAAAATGAAACCGACCTCAAAAAGGTCGGTTTTGTGTTTTTAAAAAGGTGATGCTTGTCAAATTGAAAGTTGTGCGATAGGCAAGTCGCTAGCCTTGTAGTTGAGATGCGATAAGAGAATAAAAAAGTAACAAAAGGAGAAAGAGAGTGAAGAAGGTATTTAGCATCCTGCTTGTCCTGATGTTGTTTGTAAGCCTGGGGTTGGTGACTGCAGCGCCGGTCTTAGCAGCTCGCACCATTCATGTGCCCGCTGATTACCCCACTATCCAGGCAGCCATTGACGCTGTCTCAGATGGCGACACCATTGTCGTGGCAGCGGGTTTGTATGAAGAGAATGTTGAAATTGACAAGTCGTTGACCTTAAAGGGTGCCCAGGCCGGGGTTGATGCCCGCACCCGCAGTGGTGCTGAGACGATTATTGAACCAGATGAAGGAACAGGGATAAGGATAATTACCGCTACGGACCGTGTTGTTATCATTGATGGTCTTACGGTGCAAAACGCCGAGCACGGGATCGCAACTCCAGAGCCCACGATGGCCGATGATATTACCATCAGAAATGTACGCGTCTTAAATCCCACTGAATTTGGGATTAGCCCGACCTTCACCATAACAACAACGGTTGAGTATTGCTATGTGGAAGGCGCGATACAGGCCATTAATGCCGGCGCTCTTGTCCCTTTCGAGCCGACTGTGGCGACCTTCAGGAACAACGAGATCGTCAACTCGCAGTTTGGCTTTACCGGCTACCTCAAAGATTCGCTTATTGAAGGGAACCTGGTGAGGGACTTTGCTACGGAGGGAGTAGGCATCAGTGGACAGTTTCTTAACACTGAAATTAAAAATAACACAGTGACGGGTTATATTGAGGGTGCGGGCATGACTTTCGAGGAGCACTATGGCCGCGACCTTTCTGAGAATGTAAATGTGGAAGGCAATACCTTCACAGGGAATGACCTTGGTATCTATGTGTTCAATACGCAGACAACACTTACTGGAATCACCGTCAATTTCAATAACATCGCCGGCAACTCTCGGTATGGTGTGTGGAATCAGGGAGGAGAGACGCTGGACGCCACCAAAAACTGGTGGGGTGATGCCAGTGGACCCAGCGAAAGAGGATCCGGTGATGGTGATGCCGTCTCCACAAAGGTACTTTACTCGCCATGGCTGGGCGCCGAGCCCGGTAGCGAGCCGATGACCTGGGGCGTGGACACGACAAGTTATATCCAGGACGCCATTGATGAGGCCGACCCTGGCGACACCATCATAGTAACGGAGGGGGAATACGAGGAGGACTTAAATATTGACAAGTCCCTGACCCTCCACTCGGCAGGCGGCATTGAGATGACCACTATTACCGGCTCTGTCAGCATAGAACTTGATGCTGAGGTAGTCTTCTTTGGTGGGGATGATGTTGGGCTCACCGTCAATGCAGATGATGGTGACTTCGCTATATCGCTTTCCATCAACAACAAAAGCGAGGTTTCCATCAGTCACAATGTACTCGCTGGTGCTGTAGATGGTATAACCACCCGCGGCGGTTTGCTGGACAACAGCACTGTCACCATCGAGGATAACCAAATCCACGAAAATGACTACGGAATCTACTTGGAATCCGTTGCCGGCGACAGCATCGTGCTCATCAACTCCAACCGCCTCGCGGGAAACGACGATTACGGGCTCTACGTCGAAGACAGCGCCGTTATCGTTGACGCTACCTACAACTGGTGGGGCCATCCCAGCGGGCCCAGCGGTGGCGTAGCCGATCCTGTTACCGAAAGGATTGCGGATGGCACTGGAGCTGCTGTTTCGGAACATGTCCACTTCGACCCCTGGTTAACGGCTTATCTATACACCCTCGAAATCTCCAGCACCGGTGGGGGTTCAGTAGTCGTCCCCGGTGAGGGAGTTTTCACCTATGAACCTGGTACGGTGGTTGAACTAATAGCAATTACAGACACTTTCTACAATTTCGTCCAGTGGACTGGGGATGTGGCCACTATCACTGATGTCAACTCTGCCGTAACCAACATCACTATGAACGACAACTATTCTATAACGGCCGACTTCAGTTTCGGGCCGTTTCCATGGTGCTTCATCGCCACCGCAGCCTACGGTACCGATACAGCCAAAGAAATAGACATCCTCAGAGAGTTCAGGGACGAGTTCCTGCTGTCCAACAGCCTGGGCGCCAAATTTGTATCATTCTATTATAAAATCAGCCCTCCCATAGCCGACTTTATCTCCCAACACGAGGCCCTGAGAACAGTGGTGAGGGAGGGTTTTGTCGACCCGATTGTGAAAATACTAACCTGTACCCATGATTTATGGTCGGGGACAGAATCGTGAGTGTAGCATCAATCTTGAGCACCACGCGAGTGTTAGAGGCAGCCACCGTAGTTAGGACAAGCCCAATGAAGATTTGGGGGAAAGTGAACTACTGCAAAGGAGGTGAAGAGTGAAAAAGATATTTAGTATCCTGTTCGCCCTGGTGCTGGTGGTGAGCCTGGGGCTGGCGACGGCAGCGCCGGTTTTGGCTGGCACCATTAGATATGTGCCTAGTGTGTACCCAACTATCCAGGCCGCCATCAATGCGTCAGCCTCTGGCGACACCATCATAGTGGCGGCAGGGGAATATGATGCCTTCCAAGTGATAAAAAAGAACGATATAAGCATAATCGGCACTGATGGGGTAACCATTACCACCGCAAACTTGCATCGGATTGAAGTCGGGCCAATAGAGGACGTATGGGTCATGGCTGCAGTATATGACTCAGAAAACATCAATATTGAGGGTATCGACTTTGATGGAACCGAGGTCAGCGGAGGAAATGTTGTTTTCGGCATCCTCTATCTTGACAGCACAGGGAGAATTGCTGACCTGACGATGGAAAACGTTATCGGCACTGAATCAGGGGCCGGGGTGGCAATCCTACATCATGTAGGCTTACCTACGGTAGAGATAACAGGGTCCACTATCTCTAACAACAAAATAGGCATATTTTGCGGTAATTCTATCCTGGAAGCTCACTTCAACAACATCGTCGGCAACACTGATTTTGGTGTGCTGAACGATGGAGGCGGGACAGTGGACGCCACCCACAACTGGTGGGGCGATGCCAGCGGGCCATTCCATAAATCACTCAACCCCGGTGGTCGGGGTGATGAGGTCAGCGATAATGTAGATTTCGAACCCTGGCTGGAGGCTGAGGTAGTAGCTGCTAAGACAGAGACGGTGACCGGTGGCGGCACCGTTGATGCCAGGGAGGAGGCTGACACCGAGGTTGAGGTAACTGGCAATGCTATGGTAACTGTGGCTCGGTATGACGAGAATCCCGGCGGAGATGCTCCGACCGACTTCAACGCACTGGATAAATACATCGATGTCTACATTCCCTATACTACTGAAGCCACCGCGATTGAGATAAGGCTTTATTATACCGATGCTGAAGTAGAGGCGGCAGGCATCGACGAGGACTCACTCCACCTCCTCTGGTGGAACGGCACCCTATGGGTACAGTGCTCCCCAGATACAGCCAGCGGAGTGAATACCAACAGCATCTATGACTATAGCGGTTATATGTGGGCCATAATAACAGAGGATACCACACCATCCCTGGACGACTTGCAAGGAGACGAATTTGGTGGTTACGGCCACCCCACGACACCCGGAGGAGGATTCTGTTTCATCGCTACCGCAGCCTACGGTACCGATACAGCCAAGGAAATAGACACCCTAAGGAAGTTCAGGGACGAGGTCCTGCTGTCTAACAGCCTAGGCGCCGAGTTTGTATCTCTCTATTATAAAACCAGCCCTCCCATAGCCGACTTTATCTCCCAACACGAAATTCTCAGAACAGCAGTGAGGGTGGGCTTTGTTGACTCCATTGTAGCTATATTAAATTGGAGCCACGCTTCATGATCAGCGAGGACATAGCAATGACAAGTGGGGTGGAGCAAAATGGAGTTGACCTCGTGGTCGGCCGATGGTTTCGCAAAATCACACTATCCCAACAGGATCAACGTCTATAGTCCAGCCCCGTGGCAAGGTGAGCTGGGATAATATACGGGTCAAATCAGAGCCGCGGAGGAATAGTTGCCAGCGATACCTGCCCCTAGCTCGGAAGGCAAAGGCAGGCACTGGCCCAATGATATTGTCAGCTGTCAACTGTCGGCTGTCAGCTATCAAACGATGCACCTTATCCACCTCACGGCGACACAATGCCTCATTGGTGTGGCTATAAACTAGGCGGACTAATTGGCTAAAAGGGGGATAATTTAACTGGCGCCGATAGTCTATTTCTTTACGATAAAACCCAACATAATCATGCCTGGCAGCAGCTTCAACAGCGTAGTTATCGGGAGAATAAGTCTGGATGATAACCCTTCCTGCTTTAACCCCACGGCCAACTCTGCCAGCTACCTGACACAGAAGTTGAAAAGTGCGCTCGCTACTTCGGAAATCGGGAAAATTCAGGCCGGCATCGGCATTGATTATCCCCGCCAGGGTCACTTGAGGCAAATCCAGTCCTTTGGCTATCATCTGGGTACCAATAAGTACATCCGCCTTATGTTCCCGAAAATCCTTAAGCAACTCCTCATGAGCATATTTCCTGGTAATTATATCTTTATCCCAGCGAAGTAATCTTGCCTCGGGAAAGAAATGCTCCATCTCTTCTGCTATTCTTTGTGTACCGACGCCCAGAAAGCTGAGATGGCGCTGAAAACACTGGGGGCAACTCTGGGGTACCGGAATAGAATAGCGACAGCGATGACAAATCAGCCTTTTCTCCACTGAATGATAAGTAAGGGCTATGGAGCAGCGAGGGCAGCGAAAGACAAAGCCACAGTTACGACATCGAACAAAGGTAGCTGTGCCCCGACGGTTAAGGAAAAGAATTATCTGCTCGCCCTGCGACAGAGTCTCCTTCATGGCAGTTAGTAAGGAGCGGCTAAACAAGCTTGTGTTTCCAGCTTTAAGTTCTTCCCTTAAATCCACTATGCTTACTTCGGGGAGAGGAGAATAACCACGAGGAGTAATTCTTTCCTTTAGCTCTACAAGTTGATATTCGCCTTGCAGTGCCTTATGAAAACTGCCAATATCGGGGGTAGCACTGCCCAAAATGACAATGGCGTTACTGAGTTGAGCCAATTTAATAGCCGCGTCTCGGGCATGATAGCGAGGTATTTTATCTTCTTGTTTGTACGTCCACTCATGCTCTTCGTCAATAATGATAAGACCAAGGTTGGGCAGAGGGGCAAATAAGGCGCTCCTAGGCCCGATAACGACATCACAATTCCCCTCCATTATCCATTGCCATTCATCAAGCCGTTCTCCCGGAGAAAGGCCACTATGCAACACAGCCACACGCCCGGGAAACCGACTAGCAAACCTCTCTACGGTCTGTTGAGTCAAAGCAATTTCAGGAATAAGACAAATACCTCGCTTGCCTGCAGCAATAACCTGGGCTAATGCCCGCAGATAAATCTCAGTTTTGCCGCTGCCAGTAACACCAAAAAGTAGAAAAACCGGTGGACTTCCAGATTGCTCCCTCCCAACGGCGTTACGGATCAAGTCCCAGGCAGCCTGTTGAAATGGAGTGAGAATCGGAGCAGGAGAAGTTGTGAGATTCAGATGAGATAAGGGGTCACGTCTTATCCTGATCCTTTCTACTGAGATCAAACGGCGTCTCTCCATGGCTTTGATAGTAGCGAGAGAACAATTGAGTTGTTTCTTCAGTTCGCCGACTGAAATAGGTTGAGTCTGTACGGTCAGAAATTCTAAGAGCTTTGCCTGTTTATAAGCTCGAGACTTCTTCAGGCGAGTCTTCGCTGCTTCGATTTCTTCCTTATCAATTATTAACTTAATATAAGGAAGGGTTTTTGGCTTTATCTTTGCCTTCTCCAACTCCAGAGTCTCGGAAATTAGCCGACGGTCTAACAACTGGGCAGTTATTTGCCTGGCTTTTCGCCTGCCAACGGCTTTCTCTAGCTCAGGCAAGCTTGCCTTCTTTTTCTTCGCGATCATATGAAGAATTTGCTTTTGCTCCGGAGTTAAAGGCAAATCTACCTGGTCCCTGATTAAATCGGAGGTTAATAGCTGAAAGTAGGTAACGGTTCGTCTCTCAAATCCCGGAGGCAGCATTAAAGCCAGGGCATCAAAAAGAGGAGCAAAATAATGTTCGCTAATCCACCGGCCAAGCTCTATCTGTATTGGAGAAAGCAAAGGACAATCAGCAACAACGCCAGCAATTTCCTTAGTTTCTGCAACCGATGGCTCGTCTGATAATAGAAGCACAATCCCTTGAACGACCCTAGAGCCAAAAGGCACCCATACCGCTTGCCCGACATTAAGATTGAGCCCTGGCGGTATGGCATAGCAAAAGGTTTGACCCCGCTTCAATCGGGGCGAATTGACTGCCACCTCGGCATAGTTCATTCAGAGGTCTGTGTTGCTTCTTGTTGTTCTTCTTGAGACATGGTTTGCTCTACCACTTTCTCTCGCCTCTCCTTAAGTCGAGCCCGCTTAGCACTTAGCCTACGCACATAATACAGCTTGGCTCGACGCACCTCTCCATGTCTGAGTACCTCTACATTTTGCACCGAGGGAGATTGGAAAGGGAAAGTACGTTCCACTCCAATTCCATAAGACACCCTCCTCACTGTAAAGCTCCCGCCATCCACACCCTTCCTCATCTTAATCACCACACCCTGGAAGTGTTGCAGTCGCTCTTTGTCCCCTTCCATAGTCTTCAAACTAACCCTGACTGTATCGCCGGGGGAAATTTGAGGAATGTTGGGATTCATTTTGGGTTTAACAAATTCTCTAACATCCATTTCTTTTCCTCATCGCAGAGATTGCCCTTCTCCAAGAGGTCAGGGCGTCGCTTCGCCGTCCGCAGAATTGACTGACGGCGTCGCCATTGAGCAATTTCACCGTGATTTCCTGAAATCAAAACCGCAGGTATTGGCCACCCCCGATATACCGGCGGTCTGGTATATTGGGGATATTCTAAAAGCCCGCTACTGTGAGAGTCAATGCTGGCTGAATCCTGTGAGCCAAGCACTCCTGGTATAAGTCTAACGATAGCATCCACCACAACCAGGGCAGCCAATTCCCCTCCACTAAGCACATAATCTCCGATACTGATTTCATCAGTAGCTAGATGTTCGCACACTCTCTCGTCTACGCCTTCGTAATGACCGCAAATTAACATCAGATGGGAGTGGCGAGCTAATTCCTGAGCAACAGCCTGAGAAAAAAGCCTGCCCTGAGGGGTGAGTAGTATGATAGGCATCTCACTCACACCAAGTTGCAATTTTATCGCCTCCGCTGCTTCAAAGATAGGCTCGGGCTTGAGCACCATGCCAGGTCCACCGCCGTAGGGATAGTCATCGACAGTATGATGTTTGTCACGGGCATAGTCGCGAATATTATGAATCACGATATTTACCAACCCTCTCTCCCGAGCACGCTTGATAATGCTCTGGTCAAGTGGAGAAGCAACCATTTCAGGAAATAGACATAAAATATCAATACGCATAGATTTCTTCAATAAAACCATCTAAATTGCATATCTTAACATGCAAGCGGCGGTAAAAGAAAGTCTTGGTCTTTGTTCCTTCCTGCAGTGATTTTGGCCCTCAGGGAGTAGTTTATCTCCTGGACTACCTCCAACACCACCCTGCTCTTAATCGCCAAAGCAAAAATTTGTTTGAAAATTCAAAAAAGCCCCAAAAGGTATTGACAAAATAATCATAAGGTTTATAATGGAGTTGTGGGGAAAAATGGGGAAAAGGGATGAATAGTGGAATGATGTGTAACGTAAGTCAAGTCAGATCTGGGGGCTCAGTGGGGAACTGAGATAACTAAGATGTTTTTTGGTGAATATCCATATAAGGTTGATGAGAAAGGAAGATTACCACTGCCGCCAAAATTCAGGCGGGAGATGAAGGACGGTGTGATATTAACTAAAGGGATGGAAAATTACATCGCCGTTTATCCAATAGCAGAATGGAAGAGGCTGTCCGACAGCCTGGCTGCCAAGGCAGTAACTCCGACTAACCTGCGGAAGCTGAATCGTGCTATCTTCGGCTCCGCCTTCAGCGCCTCCTTCGATGGGCAAGGAAGAATAACATTGCCGTATTCTTTGCGCGACCACGCCAAGATTACCGATACAGCAGTTGTCGTCGGCGCCAATAACTGTGTTGAACTCTGGAGCGAAGACGAATGGAAGATTGAGAAAACATCTGCTGAAGAGCAGGCATCACAGATAATTGAGAGTTTTGGTGAACAGTAAATGAGCCTTGCTATGTCTTTGCCCGTCCATGTCCCTGTTTTGCTCGATGAAGTCATAGAAGGATTGCAGCCTCAGCCAGGCGGCTACTTCGTTGACTGCACCGTCGGTCTGGGAGGGCACGCAGCAGCCATATTGGAGAGAATTTCATTCACAGGAAGGCTTTTAGGCATTGATGTTGATCCTGAAGCCATCGAAATAAGCCGAGACAGGCTTAGAGATTATGGAGAAGCAGTCACTTTGGTTAATGACAACTTTATTAACCTTGAGGCTATCTGCGAAAGATACCATTTTCATCCAGTTGATGGTATTATTTTCGACCTTGGTGTTTCTTCTCTGCAACTGGATACAGCCGAGCGAGGCTTCAGCTTCCACCTCGATGCTCCTTTAAATATGAGGTTCGATTCCGGTCAAGGGTTAACTGCTTCGGACATCGTTAACAGCTACCCCGAGCAAGAGTTGGAAAAGCTCATAGCAAAATACGGTGAAGAGCGTCACAGTCGGCGGATAGCACGACACATCGTTAAAAATCGTCCCATCGCTACCACCGTAGATCTCGCCCACTTGATAGAGCAAATTTCAGGCGCTCCGGCACACTGGAGCAGAATTCACCCTGCCACAAGAACCTTTATGGCACTTCGCATCGCAGTCAACAAGGAGCTGCAGAATCTGGAGTCGGCTCTAAAACAAACACTTAACCTCCTTCGCCCAGGGGGAAGGTTAGCAGTTATTAGCTATCATTCACTGGAAGACCGCATAGTTAAGCAATTCATGCGAGACGCAGCCAGTAACTGCCTATGTCCACCTGGGGCAGTAATATGTCGCTGTGGGCATGTGCCCACCTTGAAGCTCATTTCACGGAAGGTTATTAAACCTACCTCGTTGGAGATAGAATCCAACCCACGCAGCCGCAGCGCTAAGCTAAGGATAGCCGAGCGACTCAACTAGGCAATATTCTCAGCACAAAAGGAGGTGAACATGGCAAAGAAAATCATTTCAGCTATTGATGTGGGCACAACCAAAGTAGCCACTATCGTGGCTAATGTCAAAGCAGAAGACGACATCGAAATTTTAGGAATAGGGGTTGTTCCTAGTCGCGGCCTACATAAAGGCATCGTAGTCAATATGGATGAAGCCAAACAGTCTATTGCCGCATCAGTGAAGGAAGCACAAAGAATTAGCGGCATACGTGTAGACTCTGCCTATGTTGGGGTTACCGGCAGACATATAAGTAGCCTGAATAATCGGGGAGTAGTAGCTATCCCACGAGATGATCGTTTAGTGCGTACCCAGGACCTTAAGCGGGTACTAGCTGCAGCTCGCAATGTTGCTGTCGCCGAGGGAAAGAAAGTACTCCACGCCATTCCTCGCACTTACGCTCTGGATGGGCAAGAGGGAGTAAGACAGCCAGTAGGTATGCATGGGTCTAGGTTAGATGTAGAAACCCATATCATCACTGCTTCAGTAACTTCAATACAAAACTTGGCCAAATGCGTCCGTAGCATCGGTGTTGACGTCGATGATCTGATTCTTGAGCCTCTAGCCAGTGGAGAAGCAGTATTGACTCCCGAGGAAAGAGAATCCGGGGTCATCATGGCTGACATCGGAGGCGGCACCACGGATATAGCGGTATTCAAAAATGGCAACATTTACCATACCTCTATCATTCCGGTAGCTGGTTATCAAGTAACCAGCGATATCTCCATAGGCTTGGGGCTGCCTTTTAGCATTGCGGAAAAGATGAAGAAAAGATATGGCACTGTCATACCTACTTCAGAGACAGAGGAGATGACCCAAGTGGGTATCGAGAATGGGCATAGCGCCTCTTATAAAGACCTATGCAATATTATCCGGGCTCGGATGGAAGAGTTGCTGCAACTCATATTGCTGGAAATGCCCACCAGCGATTATCAAGGCCTGGCACCTTGTGGCTTAGTGCTCACCGGTGGCTCATCCAACTTATCCGGGCTTGATGAGCTTGGACATCAACTGTTGCCAATGCCGGTACGCAAAGGCCGACCTTTGAGCACAGGCATCTATGGTATTTCCGATATCCTGCATGATCCATCTTACGCCACCACCCTGGGATTGGTCCTGTGGCAGGTACGGGGTAAGGAAGGATCAACTTACAGAGAAAGAACTGGTACCTGGAGCAGCTTTGTGAAACTCATCAGAAAGCTGTTTCGTGCCTAACTTGTGAAAGGAGGTTAGAATGGCAAAGCAAATTTATACTCCAACACCAGCAAGAATTAAAGCCATTGGCATTGGCGGCGCTGGTTCCAATGCCATCACTCGCATGGTCCGGGAGAACATAAAAGGCGTTGATTTCATAGCCATGAATACCGATGGTCAAGCGCTGGCTCTGGCTGAAGCCCCCACCAGAGTTCAACTGGGTGAGAAATTAACCAGAGGGTTAGGCGCTGGCGGCGATCATAGAGTTGGAGCCAAAGCAGCTGACGAAAGCCGTGGTATAATCGAAGACCTCGTGCAGGGTGCTGACATGATATTTGTTGCCGCTGGTATGGGCGGTGGCACAGGCACAGGAGGCATTCCTGTGATAGCTGAGGTGGCTAAGCAGAGTGGTGCTCTCACTATTGCAGTGGTTACCAAGCCCTTCACCTTCGAGGGAGCACATAGAGCTCAAGTAGCAGAGGAAGGGTTGATTAACCTTTCAAGCAAAGTTGATACCCTTATCATCATACCTAATGACCGTCTTCTTCAGCTCTGCGATGCCAAGACAAGTGTGGACAACGCCTTCAGACTAGCAGATGACGCCCTTCTATTAGGAGTCCAGGCTATTTCTGAAGTAGTTACCATTCCAGGGTTAATCAATCTGGACTTCGCCGATATTAAATCGGTAATGAAAGATGCTGGTCCAGCCTGGATGTCTGTGGGTAAAGCCGGCGGGCAAAGTCGTGCTGCTGAAGCAGCCAAGGCTGCTCTGGCCAGCCCCTTGCTCGACGTATCCGTAAATGGAGCCACGGGGGTGCTTTTCAATATCACCGGTGGCCCCAGCCTCACTCTGTTTGAGTGTAATGAGGCTGCCCAAGTAATCAGCCAAGCAGTAGATCCCAATGCCAACATAGTCTTTGGCGTGGTATTCGACCCCAAGATGGATAGCGAGGTTCGAATCACCGTTATCGCCACTGGCTTCGCTAAGAGCCAAGGCAAGGGAGTATATAGCGCTGAAGAACTTCGGCACCTGATAAGAGGCGGCAGCGATGTTCTCGATGTCCCCTCTTTCTTACGCCGTGGTCAACGCTCGCCTGTCTCCAATATGCCTGCCGAGTCCAAAGGCGCCACACCTGTTACTCCGGAGCCCACTAAAATCTCTCGACAGTAAACCTAAACCTCATTAAGGAAGGGGGTAGCTGTAGCTACCCCCTTCCTTTCCCTCCCTATTGAAACAAATTCCCCTTTTCAAAAGCCCAAGGAAGTCTTAAAAATAATATTCAAGACAATCACCGACCAACAACAGTTGGCAATCGCCGGATGCGGGTAAAAGTTGCATTATTTTTACAATTGTGGCAGAATCTATTGTTAGACCTTTAAATCAGTCCAGTGAGGCTGGTAAGGGGAATATGCTAAAGCAACCTGCAGTAGGAACACCGATTAAGACCTCTTGCCAGTTTGAAGGCAGGGGGTTTTTTAATGCCTGAAAAGGTTCTCTTGACTTCGAGAGAGATAGGGCGGGCACTGGTTCGTATTGCTCACGAGATCATAGAAAAGAACAAGGGTGCGGAAGACATTGTTCTTGTAGGGCTGCGAACTCGGGGCGTGCCTATAGCCAAGCGCATAGCTGAAACAATCGAAGGATTTGAAGGAACCCCGATCCCCGTAGGTGCTCTGGACATTGATCCTTATCGCGATGATATTGCAACTTCGGAATTGAAGCGGGCGAACAAAAGCCACACTGATATCCCCACTAGTATCACCAATAAGCGCGTAATCTTGGTTGACGATGTCCTCTATACTGGACGGAGCATTCGTGCTGCTATGGATACTCTGATGGATTTGGGACGACCAAGCTCTGTTCAACTAGCTGTACTTATCGACCGTGGCCATCGAGAGCTTCCCATCCGGGCCGATTACATAGGTAAGAACATACCTAGCTCTAAAGACGAGGAGATACAGGTTCAACTGGAAGAGGTTGATGGCATAGATGAGGTAGTAATCAGGAGAATGGCCAAGGAACAGCTATTCATAAAAAATTGAAGGAAAGATAATCATGAGCCTGGCAAATAGAAATCTGGTGACCATAGACAATATATCCAATGGGGAAATCGAAGCACTGTTTTCTGTGGCAGATGAGATGGCAGACTCCATAAATGAGCAGTCCGGGCTATGCCAGGGGAAGATTATGGCTAACTTATTTTTTGAGCCGAGTACCAGGACAAGGCTGTCTTTTGAAGCTGCGATGCTCAGGCTTGGAGGTCGCGTCATAACTGCTGTCGACATCGGCGCCACTTCCCTAGCCAAAGGCGAAAGTATTGCTGATATGGCGAAGGTGGTTGGAAGCTATGCCGATATAATTGTCATCAGGCATCCCTGGGAAGGAGCAGCCAAGGTGGTCGCTGACTATGCTGGCATCCCCGTGATAAATGCTGGGGACGGGAGCCACGAACATCCTACACAGACTTTGTGCGACCTCTACACCCTTAGGAAAGAAAGACAGACTATCAAGAATCTCAGAATTGCTCTATGGGGCGATTTGAAACACGGTCGAACAGTACATTCCTTAATCTATGCCTTAGCCAGATTTGGTGCCACTATCCTTTTCTATCCCGGCCCAGGGCTTGAGATACCAGAGCACGTTCTAAAGAGATTAAGCACGGAGTATAAAGGTGAGCTACAAAGATGTGGAGCTCTCAACCAAGAACTTAAAGGGAGTGTCTTCCCTGTTGATGCCATATACATGACTCCAAGCAGTCCACACCAACTTACTATGCTGCCTGACGTAAACATCCAGGTGGAACTGGAGGCGGGGGTTGACGCCCTTTACGTCACCAGACTACAGAAGGAACGGCAATCACCTACGGCAGAGCAACAAGAATTGAAAAAAAACTACCCGGTGGTGGATAAAAAACTCCTTACTGGAAAGGAATTCAAGAAAACGCTTGTTATGCATCCACTACCTCGCGTTGATGAGTTGGCTTACGAGGTGGATGCTGACCCCAGGAGCATGTACTTCAAGCAAGCGGCTTATGGGGTACCCGTCAGAATGGCACTCCTAGCTCTCTTATTAGGTGCCAAGGACGTCGCAATTCCTAAAGCAGATGATTCCTTCGCTCGCAAGGTAGATTATCCTGTTTATAAACGAGATTCCGGGGTAAAGTGCCTTAATAGAAACTGTGTCTCAAACCAGGAAACAGAAACAAAGTATATAAAACCTGAGTTCAAGATAGTAAGCTTCGATCCCTTAACTCTGAGGTGTATCTATTGTGAACATGAGCTTGAACCTCAATATATCGCCAGTTCAGAGTGGCATCAAGGAAAATTGGAGAACAAAAAATATCACAGCGCTAATAGTCACTGGGTTCGCAAGATTAAACCGGAAAATCTGATTATTTTCCCTTCGGAAAAGGAAGCTCAGGCTCATCAGTTCAAGCCCAGTGCCTGGAACAGACAATGAACAGGGAAGCTATCTTTCTGCTCATCCGGGGCGGCCATATAATTGACCCCAGCCAGGGCATAGACCAGGTTGGGGACCTGCTCGTTGCTGAGGGCAAGATTGTACAGGTAAGGGACACTGCTATTCAAAGCCCTTTATTTTCCCCCACTCCTCACCCCGATGAAATTAAGACTCAGCATCTAGATGCCAGAGGTCTAGTTGTCTGCCCCGGATTCGTAGACCTCCACTGTCATCTCAGAGAGCCAGGTTTTGAGGATAAGGAAACAATCGCTACAGGAACAAAAGCAGCCGCCATCGGTGGTTTTACCACTGTCTGCTGCATGGCAAATACCAAGCCTCCTTTAGATACACCGGCTGCTGTAGATTGGATAAAGCAAAAAGCAAGCAGGGATAGCTCAGTTGCCGTTCTTCCCATAGGCTGTATCACTAAAGAGAGAAAAGGTGAGGAATTAACCGATATGACCGGACTGGCTGAAGCAGGGGTGGTTGCTTTCAGCGATGATGGCGACCCTGTGGCAAATTCTCAGCTCATGCGTCATGCCATGGAGTATAGCCGCGACCTGGGCCTGCCAGTCATTGACCATTGTGAGGATAAGACGCTGAGTGATATTGGAATTATAAACGAAGGGCAGATGTCTGCTAAGTGTGGATTACAAGGGATTCCCGCAGCCGCTGAGGAAATTATGGTAGCTCGTGACCTGATTCTGGCAAAGTTAACCAAGGCCAGACTTCACATTGCTCATGCGAGCACCAAAGGCTCTGTGGAGCTTATTCGCCGCGCCAAGGAGAAAGGGATTTCAGTAACTGCTGAGGTCACACCCCACCACCTGACCTTAACCGAGGAAAGGATTATAGGTAAAGATTCAAACGAACCCTTTGATACCAATGCCAAGGTGAACCCACCTCTGCGCACTAAAGAGGATGTCCAAGCTTTAATTAAGGGGCTTAAAGACGGGGTAATCGATGCTATCGCCACTGACCATGCACCACATACTCTGGGAGACAAAAACTGCAGGCTAGAGTTAGCCGCATTTGGCATCAGTGGCTTTGAAACCGCTCTTGGCTGCCTCATGGCATTGGTGCAGGAAGGGAAAATAGACTTGACCATGCTGCTCTCCAAGCTCACCTGTGAGCCAGCAAAGGTCATTGGTCGAAGTGGTGAACTGGGCACTTTAAAGACAGGCGCTCCGGCTAATATCACCATACTTGACCCTGACCAGGAATGGATAGTAGATAGCCGCAATTTTGCCTCCAAGGGTAAAAATACTCCTTACGATGGCTACAAGTTTAAAGGCAAGGTAATGGCAACCATAGCACAAGGCAAGCTAGTCTACACCGATGATTCCCTTGTCATTACGAGGAGCGAAGTGACAAAGCAATCTCATGGCTAAGAAAGCGATTTTGGTTCTCGAAGATGGCTCTGTTTACGAAGGTCATTCCTTTGGTGCCACTACCACTGCTTATGGTGAGATCGTTTTCGACACTAGCATGACCGGCTACCAGGAAATGCTCACCGACCCCTCCTTCGCTGGCCAAATCCTGGTCCCTACCTATCCCTTGATGGGCAACTATGGCATCAATGAATCCGATTTTGAATCCAGGCAAATCCAGGCGAGAGGCCTGGCCGTTCGAGAATACTGCTCCCTACCCAGCCACTGGCAAAACACCCGGACTTTGCACGAATTTCTGCTAGCTTATGGCGTTCCTGGCATCAGCGGTTTAGATACCCGCGCCTTGACCCGCCATTTGCGCTTGGAAGGAGCCATGATGGGAATAGTCACTTCGGAAATGACAGCCGAGGAGGCATTAA
>JAGHCA010000074.1 GCA_021160725.1 Dehalococcoidia bacterium
GGATGATGGAGAGCTAATAAGGTGGGGGAATACCTTGAGTCGCTGGAGGGAGCCTATCTTAAACCACTTTGATAATGGCACCACCAATGGTTTTACTGAAGGCTGTAATACAAAGATCAAGATGCTACCGAGAGTCCCTTATGGTCTGAAAAATGTAGAGGTTTACTGGAGGAAAATGCTCCTGGGGTTTGTGCCATCTCGTAGCTATTTCCACACAATTTGACAAAGAGCCCCAACTGGATTGACTAACTTCTTCGACTTGGCTATAATTATCCTTGCAACTCAATATGAATTGAGAAAATGTAAAATATCAGAAAAGCGAACCTAATTAGGTAGTAGAAAGTAGCATTAGAATATTTATAAAACACCTTCGAGGAAGTCGGATAGCCAGCTTTGGTAAAAATGTTTTAAAACGCAAGGTTTAAGAAAGGAGTATTTCTATGAAAAACACACAGGAGACAGAGGGCAATGTCCATGAAGTGATAAAAGAGTATATGACAAGAGCCAGGAAAGCTCAGCAAGTTGCTGACACCTACTCTCAGGAAAAAGTTGACGAATTAGTGACTGCGATGGCTTGGGTCATTGTCAGTAACGCGGAGGAGATAGCTCAACTTACACAAGAAGAAACAGGTTTAGGTAGGCTTGACCATAAAATTGTCAAATTACAGAAAAAGGTCCGCGGGTGTTTGAGGGACATCAAACATGAAAAAACTAGAGGCATTGTAGAAGTCAACCCCAAAACAGGAATAACCAAAATTGCTAAACCCGTTGGTGTTGTTGGTGCAATCACTCCGGTTACTAATCCTGAAGCCACGCCAGTCATCAAATCTATGTTTGCTATAAAAGGTGGAAATGCTGTCATTGTAGCGCCACATCCCCGTGGCAAAAAATGCGCCTCTAAAATTTGTGAATATATGCGCCAAACAATAGAAAAATTGGGCGCTCCTGCAGATTTAATTCAATGTATACCAGAACCTACAGTAGAACTTAGTAAAGAACTTATGCGGCAGTGCGACCTAATTGCAGCTACCGGGGGAGAAGCTATGGTGCACTCTGCTTATTCCTCTGGGAAACCAGCCTATGGTGTAGGAGTGGGTAACGCATGTGTTATAGTAGATGAGACAGCTGATATTAAAGATGCAGCTCACAAAATAATGCTGGGCAAAACATTTGATTGGGCTACCAGTTGTTCTGCCGAAAATTCTATTATTGTGGAAGAAAGCATTTATAACAAGTTATTAGAAGCTTTACAATCCGAGGGCGGATATTTAACAAATAAAGAAGAAAAAAGCGCCTTACAAAAAACCATGTGGACTGCTCCTAAGATGCTAAATCGTGCCATAATTGCTCAACCAGCAACAAAAATTGCTGAAATCGCCGGATTTACCATCCCTGAAGACCGCACTTTCTTAATGGTTGAGGAACAAGGAGTAGGGGTAGATTATCCTTTTTCAGGTGAAAAACTTTCAGTAGTTTTGACGGTGTATAAGTATAAAGGATTTGACAATGCTATCGCCTTAGTAAACAAACTAACAGGGTATATGGGCTTAGGTCATTCTTGTGGTATTCATTCTTTTGATGATGAACGGATTGACAAATTAGCGCTACAAACGAAAACTGGGCGTGTCATAGTACGCCAACCCCAAAGTTATGCGAATAGTGGAGACTGGTGCAACGGGATGCCGTTTTCCTTAAGCATAGGTTGCGGTACTTGGGGAAATAATGCTAGCTCCGAAAATACGCAAATGAAACACTTTTTGAATGTTACTCTGGTGGCAAGACCAATAGAACCGGTCATCCCTACAGATGAAGAATTATTTGGAGATTACTGGGCAAAATATGGGAAATGAAGCAGATCCTTAGCCCAGAGCCATATCTTTCATTCTGACAAAGAAACTTAAAAACTTTTTGGGAGGATAGCGCTATGAATACGATGGAGAAATATGGTGAATATGTAAACACCAGCATGCTAAGTGGTATCGTACCGGTGGTATTTGAACGCGCCGAGGGTGCGCTGGTATACGATGAAAATGACCAGAGGTACATAGATTGCTTTGCTGGGATTGCCGTTACCAATGCTGGACACAGCAATCCAGAGGTTGTCGAAGCTGCCAAAGCTCAGCTTGATAAATATATCCACTGCTGTTCTTATGTATACTATAATAAACCCGCAGCCGACCTGGCAGAAAAATTAGCCCAAATTACTCCAGGGAAACTGAAAAAAACCTTCTTTGCCAATAGTGGGGCAGAGGCTATAGAAGGAGCCATGAGAATGGCTAAGACATATACGGGAAAGCGCGAATTTATTGCGCTGCAGGCATCGTTTCATGGTCGCACTTATGCTACATTGAGCATAACTGGTAATTTCGCCCGTAAAAAAAGAGCCGGGCCTTATATGGCAGGAGTCAGTTTCGCTCCATCCCCATATTGCTATCGTTGTGCTTTTAATCTCAAGCCTGAAACCTGCGGGATGCGTTGTGCCGAATATCTAGAGGATATTATTAAATTTGATACTTCTAATGATGTTGCAGCCTTTATCGCCGAGCCTGTTTTAGGTGAAGGTGGTATTATCGTCCCGCCAGAGCCTTATTTTAAAAGGGTGAAGGAAGTCTTAGACAACCATGACATCCTGCTATTTGTTGACGAAGTCCAGAGCGGCTTTGCCCGAACGGGTAAGATGTTTGCCATAGATCATTACGGTGTAGAACCAGATATCATGACAATGGCCAAAGGAATTGCTAACGGCTTACCCTTAGGAGCTTTTATTGCGCGGGATGAGATTGCCAATACATTCCAGCCAGGTGAGCATCTAAGCACCTTTGGAGGTAACCCTGTCAGCTGCGCAGCATCACTGGCCACCATTAACTTTTTGGAACGGGAAGGCATTGCCAGCCAGGTAAGGGAAAAAGGGGAATTGCTCATGGGAAAGTTGGAGGAATTGAAGAGGAAATATCCTGTAATAGGCGATATACGCGGCAAAGGTCTTATGATAGGTATAGAACTGGTTAAGGATAAAGCAAAGACGCCGGCCGCTGATGAAGCTGTAGCTGTTCGTAAAGCTTGCCTGGCAAAAGGACTTCTTATAGGGCTTGGGGGTGTCTGGTCGAACGTCTTGAGAATACAACCTCCCCTTGTCATTACCGATGATCAGCTTGATGAAGTTGTCGCCATCATGGAAAAATCCTTAGGCGAACTGTGAGTTATATATCACCTATCAACACCAATTTTAGATCATTGGCGTTAGTTCCCGTGTGACCAGTTATAATAGCATCGCCCGTTGATAGTAAAACTGAGGAAGCATCATGCTCATGCAAACGCCTGAACACATCGAGGTTGTTTGTTTTGGCTCTGCTTATAGTGGAACTATCAGTGAGCCCTCCAGCAATATCGGTTGGGCCATCTGTACCATCTGTATCAATAGCGGCTACAGTGACTTTATCATAGGGAGTAATGTGCGAAGCAGCACCTAAAGCAAACTCCTGATTTGGTCCGCCTTGTCCATATCCATTGTCAATTTTAACAGTGGTTTCGCCACCGGCAATAATGGCACAAGGGGGTGATAATGGTCTATTATTACATACAACCTCCTTTGCAATTCCAGCAAACACTATACCTACTTCCCGGCTTTCTCCCTCGAGTGCTGTGGTTAATACTAAGGGTTTATAGCCCTGTTCTACTGCCTTTTCAGCTGCTGCGTCACATGCCACCCGGCTCTTGACCAAAATGAAGGAATGCACCTTGGATTCAAATTCTCCAAAATTCTTAGGTGTTTCCATTTCCGATGTGGCATTCTGCAAGTAATGTATAGCAGATTCGGGAAACTTGTCCCATAAATCATACTTTTCCAAGACATGAATTGCATCTGGAAAAGTCGAAGTATCAGGAACAGTCGGGTCAGTTATGTAGTCCAAAGGATCCCCAATAACATCCGAGACTGTCAGATTAATGATCTCGGCGGGGAAGATCGAAAGAGCCAGCCTTCCACCTTTAATAGCAGAAAGATGTTTTCTAACAGCGTTAATTTCTCTTATCGTAGCGCCGCTGGCTAGCAGTACCTTATTGATTTGTCTTTTTTCTTCTAGGGTGATATCGTCGGCAGGCAAGGGCATTAAGGATGAGGATCCTCCAGTAATAGCACAGAAAACGATATCATTATCACTTGCTTTCTCAGCGAGCATTTTTATCTCTTTAGCGGCATCAAGTCCTTCTTTGTCAGGTACGGGATGTGCTGCTCTCCTTATGCTAATCTTCTTCAAAATACCATCTTGACCATTTTTAACTACTATAAGACCTTCTGCAATTCTTTCTCCCAAAATTTCCTCCAGGGCTTTGGCAATAGCAAAGGTAGCCTTTCCTCCCCCGAGAACATAGATATTCCCTCTCTGGGATAGATCAAACTGCAGATGGCCGACAGTTAAAATTTCTCCGCGGAGACTAACTAAGCGTTTTGTAGCTACATAAGGGTCGAGCGCATATAATGTATGTTCAAGGATATTTATAGCTACTTCCCTTCCCTTCTTGTAGCCATGGGATGTAAGTTCTTCTCTGTTCTTGATGTACAAGTGATTCCTTTTCCTCCTGGCAAATTAAACGGTGACTATAGAAGAACAGCAACTAGAATGGCTGCCTAAACTCTCTTCCCGCATATTTTGCAGCAGACCCAAGCTCCTCTTCTATTTGCAATAATCTGTTGTATTTAGAGGTTCTCTCAGAGCGAGCTACGCCAGTCTTTATCTGCCCTGCATTTAAGCCAACGGCTAAATCCGCCAGCCACGTATCTTCAGTCTGGCCAGACCTTTCCGAAACCTGTACACCGTAGCTATTTCTAAAAGCAAATTGAGCTGCATCTAATGCCTCGCTCAAACTTCCTATCTGGTTGACTTTAAATAGAAGGGCATTTGCAGCTCCTTTCTCTACTCCTTTTCTTAATCGGTTTATGTTGGTAACGAATAAATCATCTCCAATTATCTGGATATTCAGGGTCCTGGCCAGCTCAGCAAACCCATCGAAGTCCTCTTCCTGTAGAGGGTCTTCAATTGATTGAAGAGGATAAGAAGAAACCAGTTCTTTATAAAAATCCATAAGCTCTTTCCGGGTAATTTCCTTTCCCATAAAAACATATTTGCCTGTTTCTCTGATGTAAAAATGGCTGGCAGCGCAATCCAAGCTAAGCACAAACTCATCTTCATAGCCAAGTTTCTGAATAGCCAGCAATTCCGCATCAAATGCCTCCCTCGGGTCTTTCATACCTGGAGGGGTATACCCGCCTTCGACTCCTACATTCAATGAATGTTTGCCCCATTTCTCAGCTAAAATGTTTCCCAGTTCATAATAGACTTCCATACCCATTCTTATTGCCTCTGAGAAGCTCTTAGCACCAACAGGAATGACCTGATGCTCCTGGAAGTCAAGCTCGCTAGCTGCAAGCTTTCCTCCCTCTATGAGGTCCAAAACCGGGACAGGTAAAATATGGGCATTGACATCTATGTATTTATAGAGAGAAATTCCGAGGCTGGAAGCTGCCGCCTGAGCAATAGCTAAAGACACACCCAAGATCGCATTAGCCCCAAGTTTTGCCTTATTTTCAGTGCCATCTAATTCAATCATTAACTGGTCCAGCTTTCTCTGGTTTCTGACATCTTCACCGACGACCTCAGGAGCAATTATACGGTTGATATTATCTACTGCCTTCCTTACCCCAAAGCCCGAATATCTTTTCCCTCCGTCACGGAGTTCATAGGCTTCGTTAGTGCCTGTGGAGCGGCCGCAGGGAACGTTAGCCCGACCAAGAACGGCATCATTCACCCAGACGTCTACTTGTAACGTCGGATAGCTCCGGCAGTCGAGAATCTCCCGTCCTTTCACTGCTGTAATCTCAAATTTATTCGCCATGGTATCTCCTCCTAATTTTTTATTCGTAGTGATTTGATGTTTTCTTTGCTAAAAAAGGTAGCGTCCGCTGGGCTTCAGGATAAACCAGAACACCTGGTGTCTTTCTCCTGGAGAGTTGCAAAGCCAAGTCTAAGCCCTCTTGAACGGAACTTGCCGGTATCATCATCTCCTTTATAATATTTAACGGCACATTAGGTGAATAAGCAATAATTTTTATACCTTTTTGCAGAATTTTGGATAGAAGAAATGCATGATCCATCTGAACTTTAAAATTGCTTCTCACACTTGTCTCCACTTCCTGCGGTGTGGTAGCGCCTAAAAACACTTTTAACATTTCTCCCCCCATCGAACCCAAACCATCTTGGCAACTCGAGTAGAAAACAACGATAGTCTCCGGGGATGCAATAGCATCTACTGCTATCAATGCTTTTAACGATTGATAGAAGTCAACATCCAAAGGTTTGCCAGGGGTAGTAATAATAATATCCGGCTGCGTTGGTATTTCTACCCGGGAAAACGAATTAACAAAATCCACTCCCTTGCTATGAGCCTCAAGCATGTCTCCAGCAAAGACTCCTATAATTTTTAAATCTCTATTAAGGACGACATTAACTATGAAATCAATGCCTGCCATTAAGGCACACTCGACCATGTCTTCATGAACAGGATTTCCTTCTAATATCCCTGGTTTAGCTAGGGGATGCTCTATCATCTCTGGTGAGTGGTTAAATCTTATTGTTTCTTCTCCGGAGACGCCAGGCAATATACTTTTCCGACCCCCGGTGAATCCTGCATATTCGTGCGGTTCAATTTGTCCTAATGCTATACACAAATCACTTTCTGAGACTAAGCTATTTATCCAAACAGGGGTACCTCTTTTTGTTTTCCCCAAGAAAGTCAATCTCTCTGAATCTAGAGCATTGTGGTTAACAACCCTAAGCCGCTTGATCCAATCGTCACCAACAATTTGTGCTATTTCCTGCTGTGTACTTGGTCTGTGTAATCCACCGGCGATAATTATTGTAATCTGGCTTTCGCTTATTCCTGCCTGATGAAGCTCATCCATAATAGGAGGTAACAAGATTTTCGCTGGAACAGCCCGAGTGTAATCACTAACCAGAATAGCCACCTTCCTTCTTCCTTGGGCTATGTCCCTTAATTTTGTAACCCCATACGGATTTTTTAAAGCTCGTAAATACCCTGCAGGCCACTGTATCTCTCTTGGTGCATTACACTGGATACAACCAATATAGTTTTCCTTAGGGATTTTTACGGAAAACTCGCCCTGGGCGTCTTTATAATGAACGTAATTCATTCAATGTACTGAATAATTATTGTAAGCCTAGTTTTGCCGTTTGCGCTCATAGCCGTGAGATTATGTGGAGAAAGCTATGTATGGCACTAGTGCGCTAATTACAGGCACTAAGTATAACATATACCACTACTCCGTGTCCTCTCTACACAAGTAAATCAGTTGCCTTCGGATATGGCTAATCGCTATACTATGGTAAACACTAATGAGTTATACCATCACCACCGAGAGTTTTGACAGCATCATTTATTCCTGGGACAAGTTGCGCCACTGCTTAAAGTGGAGCTCTGTTTTTATTTTACCTGCTTGGTTAAAAGTCTGGTGGGAATCATTTGGAAGAGAGGCTGAATTGTATTTACGGATGCTGTGGCAGGAGAAGAAGGCAATCGGCTTTGCCCCACTTCAATTGACTAATGAAACGGCTTCTTTCATCGGCAGTGCTGATGTCTGCGACTATTTAGATTTTGCTATTGCCCCGGGAAGGGAACAGGACTTCTTCACGACACTGCTTGAAGACTTGAGAGAGAAGGGTATAAGTAAACTTGACCTGAGGCCTTTGCGATATGATTCTACAGTGCTCACTCAACTCGTGGGTATTGCCCAGAACCGAGGATATGAAGTGCTCCGCCACCCTGAAGATGTTTCTCTGGAGCTAGATTTGCCTCTTACATGGAATGAATACCTGGCAATATTGAAGGCAAAGCAACGGCACGAAGTCAGGCGCAAGTTAAGGCGGTTATGGGAAGCCGGCAGTGTGGAACATCACTGTATTGAAGTCGGTCGGGAAGTTGCAGGTTACTTGGATATTTTTTTGCAGCTTTTTTCACTGAGCCGGGATGAAAAAGCCGGCTTCATGAATCCTAAGATGGAATCGTTCTTCAGGTCAATGTCTAAGGCTATGGCTGAGATTGGACTATTGAGGTTAGGTATCCTAAAGCTTGACAAGGTACCGGCGGCGATGACAATAGGCTTTGACTACAATGGTGCACACTACCTCTATAATAGTGCTTATGACCCCCAATTCAGCCATTTGAGTGTGGGATTGCTCTGCAAAATTCTTTGCCTCAAGGAGAGCATTGAGAAAGGCAAAAAGAAATGGAACTTTCTAAAAGGTGGCGAACCATACAAATATCAACTGGGTGGCCAAGAAGTGCCCCTGTACAGTTGTCAGATAGCCATCGCCTGACAATAAACGAGGAGGCACCTATCCTGATGCCACATAGTCAACTGAGAATAGCTATGCTCAGTGCTCATAGTTGCCCTGTTGGCAAACTAGGGACGAAAGACACAGGGGGTATGAGTGTCTATATCCGTGAGGTTGCTAGTGAATTAGGCAAGCGGGGACACTTAGTAGATATCTATACTCGTGTTCATGACCCCGAAGACCGTCAAATCTATGAACTCAATCAGAATGCACGGCTCATTCATCTCAGGGCTGGGACAGAGGAGGAGATCCATAAGCTAGCTGTGTATTTACATCTTCTTGAATTTGTCAGCAACCTGGAAAATTTTAGGAAGCAGAACAATCTTCATTACGATTTAATATTTAGCCACTACTGGCTTTCCGCAGTGGCAGGAATATATTTGCAGCAATTATGGCATGTTCCTCATATCACTATGTTCCATACATTAGGTGCAGTTAAGAATGCAATTAGGAAAAAAAATTGTTTGATACCAGGCGAAAGCGAACCAGAATTTCGTATTGAGACAGAAAGGGATTTGGTTCAAAAGTGCCATCATGTCGTTGTTCCCACGGAAAGGGAAAAGATAGAGCTTATTCGGCACTATGGCGCATTGTCGGGAAAAATAAGCGTGGTACCCTGTGGTGTAAACCTAGAGCTGTTTAAAGCTTTAGACAAAATACAGGCAAGGCAGTATCTGGGCTTCGCCTGCCTGCCCCATATGAAACACAGAGGAAGTCAAAGTAATAATGATAAGATTATTCTATTTGTAGGTAGAATTGACCCCTTAAAAGGATTAGATAAGCTGATAGAGGCTTTATCCTATCTAAGGCACATTAAATTAAGGCTTGTAGTCATCGGTGGTGGTGAACACAGCCAACATGAAATAGAACAATTACGTAAACTAGCCTGTGAGTTTAAAGTTCAGGATGCGGTTACTTTTCTGGGTTTGGCAAAGTATGAGCAGTTATCTTATTTCTACAGTGCGGCTGATGTTTGTGTGATTCCTTCTTATTACGAAAGTTTCGGGTTAGTGGCTTTGGAATCCTTGGCCTGCGGCACACCCGTAGTGGCTACTGATGTAGGCGACCTTAAAAGTATCATTCGACAGGGCAAGACGGGATATGTGCTAAAAGATAATGCTCCATATCGCCTTGCAGATAAAATAGACTTGCTTCTCTCTCGACCAAATACAGATACAAAGTCTGCCCGGTTAATTCGGGAAACAGTAAACAAATTTAGTTGGTCGGACATTGCTGAAGCGATTATTAGGGATTGCCAAGTGGTATTAGCCAGCCACCGTTCCTCTGTGTCTTAGTTTATTGCCTTTTCATACCAGTAAGTCCTAATCCGAACCTTAAAACCAAGGGATTTGTAAAGAGTACAAGCCGTTTTGTTTTCGCTATCTGCAGTCAACTCTGCAATCTGCAAACCTTTACGTTTGAGGTTAGCTAATCCGGCCAGTACCAATTTTTTGCCTATTCCTTTACCTCTGTAATCAGGGTCTACTCCAAGCATAAGGATTCGCCCCGTTCTTGTACTGGGAACTCCCTTTTCACAGCTTATCCCTGTCCAACAGTAGCCGATGGCTTTATTTCCTTCGCATAATAGGATTATGTCATCCAGCGAACAGTTACTTGAACTGATCCGAAAGGCTATTTCTTCTTCTGTATTGGGATTGTATCCCCAGGTGCCAGCAAAGGCACGGTTCTGAAGCTGAGTCAGCCTGTTTTCTTCACCGAGCTGTAGATAGCGACAGCAAATAGCCGCCGGGTCAATATCTATCCTCCCAACATCAGCAATATCTAACCTTAATTCAAGAAATCGTCGGACAGGGTTGAAGCCCAGCCTGGATAGCACTCTTACGGCAACCCTGTTATCCTCCGCTATATTTACATGTGCTACATTAGCTCCTAATTCTTTGGCAAGGTTTGTAGCATAACTGAGGAGTTTTGTAGCTATCCCCCTCCTGCGATGCTCAGGATGCACCCAGCAGTCAAGAACAATCCGTCCAGTGGTCAGCTCTGGCGTAACACTCAAATAGCCGACAATATCATTACCCGCCTCCGCGATAAACAAGTCTTGCTCTGGGGAGTAGTTTGGTCTCTGCAATTGTTCAGCAACAAACTGCGGTGAAACACAACGTCCGCTGGGCTCCAGTTTTTCTGCCTCAGCATATAACAGGACATATTTATTGAAATCTGCAGGTTGATAATTTCTAATATTATAGGGGAAATCGCTCATTGTTGCCTTATACTAGACACTCTTGACTACAAAGTCGGAATCAATCGTGAGAACATATAATTCGTGGTAAAGTCTATCTAACCATGAACGCTCTTCAAAAAGCCCACAGTGAATGGGAAAAATTCCTTTTCACTCCAATGTCAGCATTCTCGATCCGTATTGTATCAACCTGAAATATCTTATACAATTACTGTTGTCCTAGCACGATTCCAGGAGGTTTGTGCATAATGACAGAAATGGCTCATGTGATGGTGGTTACACCGCATCCTGACGATGCCGAATTTGGCGTCGCTGGGACGGTGGCTCGTTGGACAAGCGAAGGAAAGGATGTTATCTACGTGGTATGTACCAACGGTGATAAGGGCACCAGTGACCCCAATGTGAAGCCAGATGAACTTGCCATAGTCAGGGAACAGGAACAACTAGCAGCAGCCAAGCTATTAGGGGTGAGGGAGGTCATCTTCCTACGCCATCCTGACCAAGCCCTAGAAGATACCCCTGAATTCAGAAAAGAGCTTGTGCGCCTGATAAGGATGTATAAACCAGAGACGGTGGTCACTGTTGACCCTTACCGACGCTATATCTGGTGGCACCGCGACCACAGAATCACTGGTCGGGTTACACTTGATGCCATTTTCCCATACGCCAGAGATTGCCATTCATATCCCGATTTACTTAAGGAAGGGCTTAAGCCTCACAAAGTTAAAGAAGTATTACTATGGAGCGCTGAAAAATCTAATTATCGCACCAATATTACAGATACCTTTGCGGCCAAAATTGCAGCTCTGCGCTGCCATAGCAGCCAGATAAATGATAATCCATCTACAGAATGGGAAGAACGGCTGAGGGAACGTCATACACTGCTTGCCCAGGGAGAAGATTACGAGCTGGCTGAGGCTTTTTACCGGATAGAAATACAGTGGTGATGAACATTCCAGCGTCGTGCTCTACAAAGTGATCGAATCTTTGTTTCGAGGCACTCGCCTGAAGTACTAAAACATCGCCGTCAAGACTTTGTGCAATTGGATAAGAGCCCAAGCATTCTGCTCCAGATCGAAGTTGTCTACAGAACTTCGTCTCTGGCCGGAGACCCCATCCACGGCACCTTTAGCTACTATTTCATTGATTATTTCTTTCTCCCACTCAACCGAGGGTAAAAGATTGCATTTGACCAGCCTGGATAGGGCAGCAATCAACCCATATCCTCCCCAATTGGATATGCTGGCAATGACTAACTTGTCGACCGGCGTGAGAGCAGGATTCTTGGGCAGGGTTGCAGTTAACGGTATATACTGAGCTAGATTACCCATGCCAATTTCATTGCCCCCGTCTCCTATGCCCAGACTATTTTTCTGGCCTAAGAAAAGGTAATCAATCTTGGCCGTGTAATCAGTTATGTCTTCTCCTGCCATATTCAGGTATTGTTGGTCACCATTAAGACCGCATCTCTCCACGGAAATAAGAAGAGAGGGTTGAATCTCGGCTAAGAGATGTTTGGCAAACTGCCGACTGGAATTGTGGTCGGTTATAGGGAAATCAATTACCTTATCTTTTCCCACGAGGCCACCAGAGAGAAGGGGCATGGTATATTTATCGGTAACATAGGTGACATCGAAGCCAAGTGAATGCAATGCTTGGCCGATGGCTAGGGCACCTGGGGGGCCATCAGTTTCTGGGGCTTGAGCACAGGGAATATAGAAGCCAGTAGTGATTATGCTTGATCTCTGCCTCTGTTTTCTCTTCTCAAGAACAAAAACAGCCGCTTCATGACAAAAATCAACAGGAATATAATTCCTGAGCGCTGATATACCTCTGCGGTCGTGGCTCAGGATTATCTCTTCAACTGTCATAACTACCTATGCTGAGCAAACCCAAATGATAAATGAATCAACAAATTTCAAATATTAAAGCTATCGGTCCTTGCTACTTGGTCTTAGGTCCTTGTCATTGCACTTAATGTATTGCTTAAGAGCATCAATGCCTCGATCATATTCTTGCAACAACTGGTAGGCTTCTTCTTCTGTGATCTGTATAAACCTTACTCTGTCTCCCGGCTTAGCTTGAGCTAATTTGGGCAGGTCAATTGTGCTCACGGTAGCTATCTTGGCATACCCGCCGGTGGTTTGCCGGTCGGCCAAAAGAATAATGGGCAATCCATCTCCGGGTACCTGGACTGCTCCCAGTGGGATACCGTCAGAGACAATGTCCGCTCCAGCTTTGTGTTCTATAGGTGGCCCCTCCAGGCGATAGCCCATTCGATCAGCCTGAACTGAAATTCTATACTCTGAGTGCAGAAAGGTCTGGATACCTTTCCTGGTAAAGTAGTCGTCTTGTGGACCGAGGATTACTCTCAGTTCATTCTCGCCCTGATATTCGGGAATGTATTGCGATGGCAGCTTCCTCGCCGAGATCCCTGCCCGGGGTTCCCCACTGCACAAGCGGTCTCCGGAGCGTAATGGTCTCCCATCTAAACCACCTAGGCATGACTTAACATAGGTTGATCGGCTCCCTAAAACTTCAGCAACGTCTATACCGCCAGCTACAGCCAGATAGCCTCGGCATCCTCTCTTGGGATGGCCAAATGAGATAGTATCGCCGGAACAAACCTTCACTGTTTCCCACATGGGGAGTGGGCTATTATTCAATGCCGGGCTGAGATCAGCTCCGGTAACAGCCACTACTGTGTCGCCAAGAATACGTAAGCGAGGTCCCAGTACTGTTATCTCCAAGCACGCAGCTCCTTCATCATTGCCCACCAGCAGATTAGCTACCATCAGCGCATAGCTGTCCATTGCTCCCGAGACAGGCACACCATATTGCTGATAACCGTGCCGTCCCATATCCTGAATGGTGGTCAACGAGCCAGGTTGAACGACCTCAAATACTTCCATCATCATTCTTCCGCAGAAACGGGGTCTCTTTAATGCAGTAAGTTCCTTGTACCACTTCCTTCCTGATCTGTTTGAACTCTTCAGCAGTTATCTGGACAAATTTCACATAATTACCCATCTGTAATAAGGCTGGTGGTTCCTTTTCTGGGTTAAACAGTTCTATGGGAGTTCTACCGATCACCCGCCAGCCTCCAGGACTTTCAGCCGGGTATATTCCAGTCTGGTTTCCAGCTATTCCCACCGATCCTGCCAGTATCTTTGCTCGCGGCGTTGGTAATCTCGGGGTGGCTATACGCGGGGACACTCCCCCCAGATAGGCAAAGCCAGGGATAAATCCCAGCATATAAATCAGGTAGGCTTTGCCGGCATGGAAACGGATTATCTCTTCAGGAGACAGTCCGTTATATTCGGCCACAAACTCCAAGTCACAACCATACTCACCTCCGTAGGCGGTGGGAATCTCCGTAACTTTAGGATTAGGGAATTCACCAGCCTCAGACTTCTCAGTCAGAATCTTCAGCTTGGCTCTCAGCTCTTCAGGGCTTGTGAGGTGAGGGTCATAGTAAACAAGCAACGACCGATAGGTGGGTACCATTTCAACCAGCTCTGGTAGTTCGGCCCCTTGTATAGTCAACATGAGCTGTTTGACTCGGCGGTTCAACTCCGGGTCAATGGTGTCTCCAAACTCGACAAAGAGTGCCCTATCACCACCTGGTAAAAATCGTGGTTTTTCATAAATCATAGCCTGGCTTCAAGATTCTACTTACAAAAGGTACCCATGGACACTATGTTCACGCCAGCTGTTTCCAGCCTCCTCCGTAATGTCTGTGCCAGTTTTACCGCTCCCGCTGTATCTCCGTGCAAGCAAATAGTATCCCCGGTCATCTCGATCTCCTCACCATTTATAGTTGTTACCTTTCCTTCAGTGACAATTCTTAGAACTCTAGCTGCAACCTCTTCAGCATCATTGATAATCGCTTGGGGATGCTTGCGGTGAACGAGAGTACCATCCGAGTTCACTGACCGGTCGGCGAAGATTTCGCAGGCTACCCTTAACCCAAGCTCACGACCTACCTTTATCCAAGCGGAGCCCGTCAATCCCACCAGAATTAAGTTGGGATCTACTTCCATAACTGCCTCAGCAACTGCTCTAGCCAGTTCTTCATTTCTAACCCCCATGTTATACAAAGCTCCGTGGGGTTTAACATGCTGAAGTCTTTTTGTCTTGGTGAAGGCATTGAGAGCACCTATCTGATATACAACGTAATCTCTAATCTCTTGAGGACTTACCATCATCTCTCTCCGACCAAAGCCCATAAGGTCAGGGAGACCAGGATGAGCTCCGATGCCTACACCGATTGCCTCGGCTAAACGTACCGTCCGCCTCATGCACAAAGGATCGCCGGCATGAAACCCGCAGGCGATGTTGGCTGACGATATATACGGCATTATCTCTTCATCAAATCCCAATTTATAAACTCCAAAACCTTCTCCTATATCACAGTTCACATCCACTTTTCTGTCCATCAGGCTCCTCCTTCAAATGATAAGCAATGGAGCTCAGCATTTTAGTTTTACACAGGGTTTCCTATTACAAAACAGCCAGCTCTTCGTCTAAAATATCGGTAATGAACATGTGGCCGGGTGAATGAGTTATCATCAGTGGCGGTTTGGATGTCAACGCCACGGCCTGAGGAGTAACACCGCATGCCCAGAACACAGGAACTTCATCTTCCTTGATTTCTACATAGTCCCCATAATCCGGCTGTTTCATATCCTTGATACCTATCCTCTCTGGATCACCTATATGCAGGGGGGCACCATGTGTCATAGGAAACCGCGACGTTATCTGAACCGTCCTTACCACTTTTGATTCAGGGATGGGCCTCATGCTCACAACAATGGGCCCGGAGAATATTCCCGCCGGCTGGGCCTCTATGTTGGTCACGTACATGGCCACATTCTTACCTTCATCGATGTGGCGCAGAGGTATCGCCGCTCTTATCAGTGCTGACTCAAAGGTAAAGCTACAGCCAAGTAGAAAACACACTAAATCATCATTCCAGTAGCCAGCAATATCACTCTCTTCAGCTACCAATTTACCATGCCGATAAATCCGGTATAAAGATACATCGAACCTGATGTCTGCTCCACAGGCTACTAAAGCTGGCTCATATCTCCCCGGCTCTGTAACTTCAAGAACCGGACACGGCTTAGGGTTACGCTGACAAAAGAGGAGGAAATCAAAAGCTATATCTTTAGGTAGTACCACCAGATTTGCTTGAGCATAGCCCGGTGCCAAACCGGCCGTAGGCCGAATCAGCTCGCCCTGCCGAATAAGCGACCTTACCTCTTTAGGATTTTCATACATAAGACCCAACCAGTGAATAGTTTGTTCTTTGCCTTCTTTCTGCTTTAAGTCAGCGTCAGTCTAATATTATACGTTACCCCTGTCAACACTCAAGCGGTGAGATAGTGCCTCCCTGAAGATAAATATCTAACTGCCGGCGGGTAGCTTTCCAATAGCACCGTCAGCCATTGCGTTGTCGATAGCCTTGATCAGGGCATTGATCGTCTTATCGATATCTTCTTTAGTGTGAGCTATTGACAGTATAAACTGTCTCCCCTGGTGCGTGTGGATACCATGATGAAGAAGGTACACACCCAGCTTATGTTTTTCTTCAACCCCGGCTAACAACTTCTTGATGTCCTTGGTGGGCGGATTACCGGCATCATCTACTTCAAAATCAACGGGGCCGAAGTAAATATGGATAATAGACCGGCCGTATAGACGCCAGTTATAGCCGCACTCTTGCAGTGCCTTATTGCCGGTCTGCCTCATGTAAGCACCCATTTCATTAACCTGCTTCTGTACCGAACCGTCCTTGAGGAGCTTGCAGGCGGCAACGCCGGCAGCACAAACTATAGGCATTGCATTCCAGGTTCCCGTATGAGAAATCCACGGTTCATTCGCTTTTGGTGTCAGCATCTCCATTATGTCGGCTCGTCCGGTTAAGACCCCGGCTGGCATTCCCCCAGCAACACTCTTACCGAAGCTAGTCAAGTCAGGAGTTAATTCCATGAGGCCACCCCAGCCAGCGGGCCCGTCACGGAATCCGGTAACCACTTCATCCAGAAGCCAAATAGTGCCATATTTTTTTGCCATGGGCCCCACAGCGCGAATGAAATCAGGTTCCCAGGGGATTTGTCCAGCCATGCGGGCACCCCCACCCTCGGTAAGAATTATGGCATACTGTTCCGTAGCCAACTCTTCTTCTAGCACTTTAAGGTCATGCATCGGTATTACCTTGACCTCCGTGCTAACTGCGCCCGCTGTACCAGGAGCTATCAATTCATCGGCCCAGCCATGGAAGTTATTCTCAAACCTGAGTATTTTTCTTCTACCGGTGGAAGCCCGGGCAATTCTTATCGCCATCATATTAGCTTCTTGCCCACAGGCAAAAAACTCAACTCTCTCCGCAGTTGGCACCATGCTCTTTATCAGCTCAGCCCACTCAATTTCCAGCTCATGAGAGGCGCTATAGATGATTCCTTTGAGCACTTGTTCCTGTATCGCCTTTATTACAACTGGATGGCCATGCCCCAGTATCAGGGCGCCATGGCCGTTTCTATATTCGATGTATTCATGCCCATCTACGTCCCAAATCTTGCAACCTAGAGCATGAGTCATATAAGGACCAAATGGACTCCACATACGACTGACATGGGTAGCCCCCTTGGCGGCAAAGTGATTTAATGCCTTTTCGTGTAACCGTTTTGATTGCGGATGCGCTTTAACGAATTCGCTGATGATGCTCATTTCCCTCCTTTGTGTTTTCAGTATAGTTAGCCATAGAGATCCTGTCAAAAGATATGGGCAACGCAGAGCGTCTATGTACTACAAACAAGCACTAACTAAGTTGAAAGCCAGAGCACATCGCCACACAGGTGAGAATCATAGAAACGAGAGGCAAAGACAGCAAATTCATCCTTTTCCTTTTTCAGCACGGTAGAATCATCATGACCAGGGTATATCTGAGTGTCGTCTGGCAATATAAAGATTTTACTAGTTATAGATTTGACTATCTGATTAAAATCTGCCGGGGAACCCGTCTTCCCCGGTCCTCCAGGGAAAATGGTATCTCCCGATATTAAGTAGCGACCGACTCTGAAGCACAAACTGCCAGGAGTGTGTCCCGGAGTATGCAGCACTGTAAGTTTAAGATTTCCCACCAGAACCGTATCACCGTCACTTAATAATATTTCTGGTGGCGGCATCAGATTTCCTGCGTCTGCAGCATGGGCAGCCAGGGGGACATTCAACTCATTCCTTAATTGGGCAAGAGCACCGATATGGTCCATGTGGTTGTGAGTCAAGAATATATATTTAGGCGTGGTATTTTTCAATTTATCTATTATTATATCCGCCTCCGCTGGAGCATCTACTAACACACTATTTTGCGTTTTCTGACAGGTTACAATATAGGCGTTAGTACTGAAGGGACCAAGCTCAAGCCTCTCAATCTGCATAGCTCCGATTTCATCTGAATCTTCAGCCACGATTGTCATAATTCTCTTTTCCATGGTTTGGATATATACCATTATACCACGAAGAGAGCAGTATTGAATGTCAGGAGGTATTACATTCATGCGGAGGCTGAGATACATAGGTAACACTCATGGTATGTTTAGTGGTAATAACTTACCATGAGGAGTTAACGGAATGATAAAGCCAGCCAGTTTTTACTTCTTTAAAAGAAAGCCCATTGTCCAAAA